>JALTWS010000027.1 GCA_027048495.1 Candidatus Azambacteria bacterium | reverse complement strand
ATTCTATGTTAAATAAATTAGAAAAAGATGGCCTTATCAAAAAAACAAAAAAAGGCAGGCTAAGCAAATTTAATATAACTAAAAAAGGAATAGAAAAATTAAAAATTTTAAAAGATAATTCAAAAGATAAAATTCCATTTCCTAAAAATTACAATAAACAAAATTCAAACAGAACAAGCATAATAATATTTGACATACCAGAAAAACACAGGAAAAAAAGAGATTGGTTAAGAGTAGCTATTAAAAATTTAGGCTTTGAAATGATACAAAAAAGCGTTTGGATTGGATCAGTTAAAATTCCAAAGGATTTTTTACTCTCTTTGAATGATTTGAACTTACTTGATTATATAGAAATATTTGAAATAACAAAGCAGGGAACTTTAAAATCTTTAAAATAAATTTTTACTTAACTTTCTCACGATCGTGAGAAAGTTAAGTAAAGTTGTGTTGGGTTAAGTTTAAAGTAATTTTTATTGTTACAATCCTAGGGTTATCCCTAGGGATAACCCTAGGGATGGCTCTGGGATATTTTTGAAAATATGATATAATGCTTTTATGCATAAAAAAAGCATAGATAAAAATATAAGAAAAATACAAAACTCCAAAGGGAGCTATTATGTTACTTTGCCAAAAGAAATAGTCCGCGCTTTGCATTGGAAAGAAAGGCAAAAAGTTGTATTCAAAAAGAAGGGAAACAGCATAATAATATCAGACTGGGAAAAATAGATTTCTTTTGGGTTTTTGGTTTATGAGAAACTTAATTGGCAAGATTTTTGTTTTGACGCTGGTGGCTTTTTTGCTTTTTGTTTTTGTACTGTTTGGATTTGATCCAAAAGATGCTAAGTTTTTTCACTTTTTTGTTTTTTATGCAAGCATGTTTGTTTTTTTGGGAGGATTGTTTTTTTTGGTTTCTGTTTTTGTAAAAAAAATTGTATTTAAAAAAGAAATAGTGTATTATAATTTCTTGTTAAGGAGTGGACTTTTGTCTTTATTTTTGGTAGCGCTTGTTTTGTTTAATCAGATTGGTTATTTTAGCTTTACTCCAATAATGGTTTTATCATTTTTTATAATTGTTTTGGAATTAATTTTTTCCAAAAAGCCAAATGAAAGACATTGAACAAATAAAAAAAGAAGCAGAAAAAAAACTTAATGCTATAAACACTCAAGAAGAGCTTGATGCTTTTTTGATTGAATATTTTGGCAGAAAGTCGGGCGTGCTAAACAATATTTTAAAATCCTTAAAAGATCTTTCTATTGAAGAAAAAAAAGAAGTAGGAAAAAAGGCAAACCAACTTAAAGAATTTTTACAAAAAAAGGCAGAAGAAAAAAAACAGGTAATTTTTCAAAATAAAATAAAAATTCAAGAAGAAAAGGAAAAAATAGACATAACCGCTCCAAGCAAGTACCACAAAACCGGAGGGCTTCATCCGTTAGATTATATAAACCAAAAAGCGGTTTCTATTTTTGAATCTATGGGTTTTGAGGTGGTTGAGGGACCGGAAGTGGAAAATGAATTTTATAACTTTGATGCTCTGAATATTCCAAAACATCATCCGGCAAGGGACATGCAAGATACATTTTGGCTTGATGTTGACAGCTTGCTTTTGAGGACGCAGACTTCTGCTGTGCAGGTAAGGTATATGCAAAAAAATCTGCCTCCTTTGAGGATTGTGTCTCCGGGAAGAGTATTCAGAAGAGAGTCAACTGATGCTACTCATGAGATGCAGTTTTACCAAATAGAATGTCTTGTTGTTGGAAAAGACATATCTTTGGCAAATTTAAAATCTTTGCTTGAGTTTTTCTTTTCCGGACTTTTGGAAAAGAGCCAAGTTAAAGTTAGATTCAGGCCAAGTTATTTTCCATTTGTTGAACCCGGAGTTGAAGTTGATGTTTCTTGTTTTTTGTGCAGGCAAAAGGGGTGCTCTGTTTGCAAAAACACAGGCTGGATAGAGGTGGGAGGAGCCGGGCTTGTCCATCCAAATGTTTTGGAGACAGCAAAAATATCAAGCAGGGATTTTTCCGGACTTGCCTTTGGTATGGGGCTTGATAGGATTGCAATGATAAAGTACAACATAGATGATGTTAGGCTGTTTTATTCATCGGATTTAAGGTTTATTAAGCAATTTTCAAAATGAAAATATCTTACAATTGGCTAAAAGAAAATTTAAAAACGAAAAAAAATCCAAAAGAACTGGCAGAGCTTTTAACTATGCATTCTTTTGAGGTGGAAGGAGTGCAAAAAGAGAGCCAAGACTATATTTTAGACATTGATGTTTTACCAAACAGGGCAAGCGATTGCCTTTCTTTTGTTGGTATAGCAAAAGAAATTGCGGCAATTGAAAATAGAAAATTTGACTTTAAGTTTAAAAAACCAAAAGAGGACAAAAACGAAAAGATCCATAAGTTTATATCAGTGTCTGTAAAAGACAAAAATGCTTGTCCAAGGTATATATCAAAAGTTATTTTGGATGTGAAGGTAAAAGAATCTCCTTTGTGGCTTAAAAAAAGGCTGGAGGCTTTAGGGCAGAAACCTATAAATAATGTTGTTGATGCTATAAACTACGCAATGTTTGTCTTGGGTCAGCCAATGCATGCTTTTGATTTGGACAAAATAAACGGAAAGAAATTAGAAGTTGGCTTTGCAAAAAATGGCCAGAAAATTACCACTTTGGATGGAGACCAAGTTAGTTTATCAGATGATATTTTAGTCATAAAAGACGCTTCGCGTTGTTTGGCTATTGCTGGAATCAAAGGAGGAAAGGAAGCCGAGGTTTCAAAAAGCACAAAAAATATAGTTTTGGAGTCGGCAAGTTTTGATCCTGTGCTTGTAAGAAAAACATCTAAAAAAATAAACATAAGAACAGAATCTTCTTTAAGGTTTGAAAACGGTCTGCATCCGGATATTGCAAAAAGAGCGATTGATTATGTGTGTTCTTTGATATTGGAGCTTGCCGGAGGAAAGTTGGTTTCAGGAGAAATAGATATAAAAAACCAAAAAGAATACAAAAACACAAATATTGTTTTTTGTGCAGAAAACATAAGAAAAAAAACAGGAATACAGGCAAAAGATTCGCAAATAGTTTCTATTTTAAAAAGGTTGGATATTAAAACAAGGCCTGCTAAGAAAAAAGGTTATTTTATAGCATCTGTTCCATTGGAAAGAATTGATTTATCTTCAGAAGAAGATCTTGCAGAAGAGTTTGCAAGAATTTACGGCTATGAAAATATTAAGTCTTGTCCGCTTGCCTTTGAGCTTGTTTTGCCAAAAAGAAATGACCATTATTTTTACTCGCAAAAAGCAAAAAGCGTATTGTCTTATCTTGGGCTTTTTAGCGTTTACAACTACTCTTTTGTGGGAGAAAAAGACAAAGAAATTTTTGGCATAGACTATGAACTTGCGGGGATTTTACATCCTTTATCAGAAGATAAGAAATATTTAAGGCCAAATCTGCTTTTTGGGCTTTTAAAAAATGTAAAAGACAATTTAAGGTTTCAAAAAGAAGTTAAGATATTTGAAACAGGAAAAGTATTCTTAAAAGAAGGCAAAAACAAAATAAAAGAGCTTTCTAAAGTGGCAGGAGCCATATCTTACAAAAAAAATCAAAATGAACTGTTTTTTGAAATAAAAGGAATTGTGGAAGAGTTTTTGTTTTCTCTTGGAATTTCCGATGTTTGGTTTGATGATGCAGAAGTTGAATTTTCAGAAGAAAAAAGGGAATTTTGGCATTCTTTTAGGGTGGCGCAAGTTATGTCAGGTGATGAAAAGATAGGCATTTTAGGGGAAGTTTCTTCTTTATTGCTTGAAAAAATAGACATAAGCTCAAAAGTTGCCTGCTTTGAGCTTGATTTTGAAAAAATAGTGAATATGGCAGAGGAAGAGTTTGAATACAAGCCGACCAGCAAGTTTCCGGCTGTTGTCAGGGATATATCTTTGTTGGTAAAAAAAGAAACTAAAGTTGCCCAAGTTCAAAGTGTGATAGAAAATGCCGGAGGAGAAGACCTTGTTGATGTTGATATTTTTGACATATATGAAAACGAAAATTCTCAAGACGAACTTTCAAAAAGCTTTGCTTTTCATCTTGTGTTTCAGTCTAATTTTAAGACTCTTTCTGATGAAGAAGTAAACAAAAAAGTGCAAAATATAATAAACGCTCTTTCAGAAAAAGGCTGGGAGCCAAAGGGTGAATGATTTTAAAAAAAGTATAAGCGCAATTATTTTAAATTTAAATGATTTTGCGCTTTTTTTATACTAAAATTTAGTATTTGAAAAGTTTTATTTTTTCAAAATATATGATACAATAAGTATCTATGGCAAAGGAAAAAGAGAAAAATCCAACTAATGAAAAGGGTCCTAAGTATTCTGCTGAGGACATTTATGTTTTAGAGGGGCTTGAGCCGGTCAGAAAAAGACCGGGTATGTATATTGGATCTACCGGCTTGGACGGGCTTCATCATTTGGTTTGGGAGGTTTTTGACAATTCCAGAGACGAGGCGATGGCAGGATATGCAAATGAAGTTGAGGTTGCTTTGCTTCCCGGAAATATTGTAAGAGTTGCTGACAATGGAAGGGGAATTCCGGTTGAGGTGCATAAAAAGACCAAAGTTTCCGCTCTGGAAACCGTTATGACAACTTTGCATGCGGGAGGTAAGTTTGGTGGGGAATCATATAAAGTTTCAGGAGGATTGCATGGTGTTGGAGTTTCTGTTGTTAATGCTCTTTCAACTTGGCTAAAAGCGGAGGTTCACAGAGACGGCGGAAAGTATGTTCAGGAGTATAAAATAGGAAAGCCTCAGAATAAGGTAAAAAAAGTTGCTTCATCTGACAAAACCGGAACGATTGTCTCTTTTTCTCCCGATCCTGATATTTTCTCAGATACAAAATTTAATTTTCAGACAATTGTGGACCATCTGAGACAGCAAGCTTATTTGGTAAAAGGGCTTAAAATAAGGATAATAGACGCAAGAGAATATAAAGGAAAAATTGACGACGCAAAAGTTTTTTGGATAAGCGATTTGTCTTTGCTTGTTCCTTCTTATTCTTTTTATTTTGAAGGAGGACTTTTGTCTTTGGTAAAACATCTTAACAAACACGAAGATGTTTTGCATGAAAATATATTTTACGTTGACAAAGAATATGAAGGAGTTGGAGTTGAAGTTGCTTTGCAGTATATAACAGACATAACCGGAAAAGAAATGGGCTTTGCAAATAACATCTACACCAAAGAAGGAGGAACTCATATAACAGGATTCAGAACAGCGCTAACCAGAGTTCTTAACGATTACGCAAAAAAAAATAACTTAATTAAAAAAGAGGCAAATGAAAGCTTATCAGGCGAAGATGTAAGGGAGGGGCTTACTGTTGTTGTTTCTGTAAAGTTGCCGGAAATTCAGTTTGAAGGGCAAACAAAAGGAAAGCTTGGTTCAACAGAAGCAAGGCCGGCAGTTGACTCTGTTGTGTCTTCTGCTTTAGCCGAGTTTTTAGAGGAGCATCCGCAAGATGCAAAAAAGATAATAGAAAGGTGCATTCTTTCCCAAAAAGCAAGAAAAGCGGCGAAGGCGGCAAGAGAAACTGTTTTAAGAAAAGGTGTTTTAGAAGGGCTTACCTTACCCGGAAAACTTGCAGACTGTTCTTCCAAAGACGCAGAAGAGTCTGAGCTTTACATTGTAGAGGGTGACTCTGCTGGAGGTTCGGCAAAACAGGGAAGAGACAGGCGCTTTCAAGCTATTTTGCCTTTGCGCGGCAAAATCTTAAATGTTGAAAGGGCAAGGATAGACAAGATGCTTTCTTCAAAAGAGATAAGAGCTTTGGTTGTTGCTTTGGGAACAGCTATTGCAGATGAGTTTGACATTTCAAAAGCAAGGTATCACAGGATAATAATAATGACAGATGCCGATGTTGACGGCGCGCATATCAGGACTTTGCTTTTGACATTGTTTTTTAGGCATTTTCCTGAGATAATAGAAAAAGGATATCTTTATATAGCCCAACCGCCTCTTTACAGGATTCAGAAAGGAAAAATTGTAAAATATGCATATACAGAAGATGATAAAGAAAAAATTCTAAAAGAGATGAAAGTTGAGGCTTCAGATGATGAAAATAAAAAGTTGACAGGAATAAATATACAAAGATACAAGGGTCTTGGAGAGATGAATCCAGATCAGCTTTGGGAAACCACGATGAACCCTCAAAATAGGCTTTTGTGGCAGGTAACAGTACAGGATGCTCAAGAAGCGGATAAAGTTTTTGATATTCTTATGGGAACTGATGTTTCTTCAAGAAAAAGGTTCATTCAGTCTCATGCAAAAAGTGTGAAGAATTTAGACATATAAAATGAAAATAAAAAAAGCTTTTCATTTAATATTTTTTTTGATTGCTTTGTTTGTTGCTTTTCCGGCTTTTGCAATTGAACTTGTAAATCCGTTATCTGGAGTTCAAACTTTGCCGGAAATTGCCTGTCTTGGAGTTAATTTTTTATCTGAAGTCTTGATGCCTCCGATTGCTGTTATTCTTATCTTGTGGGCTGGAATCTTGTATATGACATCCGCAGGAAGCGCAGAAAACATATCAAGAGCGAAAAATGTTATAATATCAACTATTTTGGGTATTGTTATTTTGCTTGCCGCTCCAGCTTTGGTTGCTCTTATGGTGTCTCTTGCTGGAGGAGGCATTGACTCTGGAGTCTGCAGCTTAAGCGGAACGGTATCTACCATAACAACAAGCTTTATAAATTTAATAAACTGGTTTGCTTGGTTTGTTGCGGTGGTCTCTGTAGGAGCCGGGCTTTATTCAGGATTTTTGTATATGACTTCAAGAGGAAATCCAGAGCAAGTTAAAAAGGCGTCTAATGTGTTTGTATTTACAATAATAGGCATTGCTGTTGCGATTTTGGCTTTTAGCATAATATCAATAGCGGAGATTTTTATATAGTTGACTATTTACAAAAAATGGTATAGTATACAAGCAATGAATAAGCCCAAAGGGCTTTTTTAAATAGGTTAAATTTATGAGAATATTTTCGGGAATTTCAAATTATTTTAAAGAGGTAAAGTCAGAGCTTAAGAAGGTTACCTGGCCAAATACAAAAACCACGGTAAACTATACAATTGCTGTAATCTTATTTTCTTTGGCGATGATGATATTTTTAGGCGGGCTTGATTTTGTGTTTTCTTATCTTTTAAGTAAATTTGTTTTATAAGCTATGGCAAAACAATTAATAGACCAAGGAAGAAAATGGTACGCAATTCATACTTATTCGGGGTATGAAGATGCTGTTGCAAGGAACTTAAAGCAAAGGATAGAGTCTATGGGTATGGAAGATAAGATTTTTAATGTTTTGGTGCCAAAGGAAAAAAAGATAAAAATAAAAGGAGGAAAAAGGTATGTTGTTGAGGAAAGGATTTATCACGGGTATGTTTTGGTGGAGATGATAGTAACAGATGATTCTTGGTATGTTGTAAGAAACACCCCAAGAGTAACTGGCTTTGTTGGGTCTGGAACTACTCCGATACCTTTATCTGATGAGGAAATAAAAGAACTACAAAAGAGAATGGGGGTTGAGGAGCCAAAATATAAGATAGACTTATCAATAGGAGATCCTGTGAAAATAACAGACGGACCGTTTAAGGATTATGATGGAAAGGTATCTGAAATAGATGAAGAGAAAGGTAAAATAAAGGTTTTAGTATCAATGTTTGGAAGAGAGACTCCGGTTGAGCTGGATTTTCTTCAAATTAAAAAAATATAATTTAAAAAAATATGTCAGATAAACCAATAAAAGCAATAGTAAAAATAAACATAAAAGCCGGACAAGCAAACCCTGCTCCTCCTGTTGGAACTGCATTGGGCCCTCACGGAATAAATATTCAACAATTCTGCTTGCAGTATAATGAGGCTACGAAAGATAAAATGGGAGAGGTTGTCCCTGTTGAGATTACTATATTTGAAGACAGGACATTTGAGTTTAAGCTAAAAACTCCTCCTGCTTCTGAACTTTTAAAAAAAGCAGCGGGCATTGATAAAGGTTCAGGAGAGCCACACAAAAAGAAGGTTGGCAAAGTGACAAAAGAGCAAATAAATGAGATAGCAGAAAAGAAAATGGCAGATCTTAATGCTTATGATATTGATCAGGCTGCAAAGATAATAGAAGGAACAGCAAGATCAATGGGAATAAAAGTAGAATAATAAAAAAACAAAAACAGCCTAAACCTATTTAGGCTGTTTTTGTTTTTAGTGCAATGCAGGAAGCAGATGTATTTATAAATGCAATTTTGGCGGTAGCTATACTTTTGTTTTTATCTTCTTTTATAGCTGCGCTTTTAAGAAAGATTAAAATGCCATATACAGTTGTTTTGGTTGTTGTTGGCATTTTTTTGAGTTTTTTAGCAAAGACTACAGAAGCTTTTGCGTTTTTAAATGTGCTTGAGTTGTCTCCAGAGCTGATATTTTATATATTTTTGCCGGTTTTGATATTTGAGTCTGCCTACAATATAAAATTTAATGAACTAAAAGATAATTTAATAACCATCTCCTCTTTGGCTATAGGAGCTTTGCTTTTATCTACTTTAATTATAGGAGTATTGCTTTACTATGGCCTTAATTTTTTTGGTATTGAAATACCGCTTTTAGTTACTTTGCTTTTTGGAGCGTTAATTTCTGCAACAGATCCAATAGCTGTTTTGGCGCTTTTTAGGGAAATGAGGGTGCCAAAAAGGCTTTATCTTTTATTTGAAGGAGAAAGTCTTTTTAATGATGGGATAGCGGTTGTTGTGTTTCAGATAATATTAGCGTCTGTTTTGCTTGGAAGCGTTTCTGTTTTTTCTGCTATATCAGGAGTTGGAGATTTTTTGTATGTTGTTGGTATGGCAATTATTTTTGGATCTTTTATGGGTTATATATTTTCTTTTTTAATAGGAAGAATAAGAAATATATTTACTGTTGAAATAACTCTTACTCTTATACTTGCCCATACTACATTTATTTTAGCGGAGCACTTTTTGAAAGCATCAGGAATAATAGCAACAGTTTTTGCAGCGCTGGTTGTTGGCGGATATGGAAGAAGCAAAATATCTCCTTCTGTTTTGGATATAATGGAGAAGTTTTGGGAGTATAGCGCTTTTGTGGTGAATTCTTTGATATTTTTGCTTATTGGTCTTTCTATTGATAATGTTAATTTTATGCAGATTGCAGTTGCTGCCGTTTTGGGTATTATAATAGTTTTGTTTGCAAGAGCTGTTTCTGTGTTTTCTGTTTTTCCTTTTGTTCATAAATTTACAAAAGAAGAAAAAACTCCTTTTTCTTGGCAGGTTTTGCTTGCGTGGGGAGGGTTAAGAGGAGCGCTTGCTCTTGCAATAGCTTTGCTTTTGCCGGAAGATTTTGTTTGGAAAGACTTTATATTGTCGCTTACTCTTACTATAATTTTATTTTCTTTGGTTGTTCAGGCAACTACTGTCAAAAAGCTTATTAAAAAGTTAAAAATTGATAAATTATCCGATGAGGAAAGCTTTGAGCTTGAAGAAGGGTTTGTGTTTATAGATGAGATGGTCAGAAATAAATTGCAAGAGATGAAAAATGCTGGTGTTGTTTCTGATAAAATTTTTGAAAAACTGGACAAAAAGTATAGCCAGCTTAAAAAAGATGCAAAAGACAGAATATCACAGATTATAAAAAATCACGGAAGAGATTTTTCCCATCAGGAAATGGTAAGCATTTTAAAAAGACAGGCTTTGGGGATAGAGAAAAAAGTTCTTTATACTTTGTTTACTCATTTTGAAATATCACAGACTACCTATGATAATTTAAACACTAAATTAGAAAAGCAAATAAACAGGCTTGAAAAAGGAAAATCTCAAATTATGACAGAGGAAGAAAAAGAAAAGAGTAGAAAATTAAGAAAATTAAAAGTAAAAATACTTGAGTTTTTATCGCAAATTGATTTGTTCAAAAAACTTATAATAAGATCTGAGATAAAAGATAAAATAACAAGATATAGAATGATAAGAGCAAGGGCATTAACTGCCAAAGAGGTTGTAAAACAGCTTAAACAGCTTGCAAAGCTTGATATTTTCTCTGATAAAAAAGCAATTGAAGAGGTTATAAGCCAATACAAAAACTTTGAAGAGAAAAACAAAAAAGAAGCAGAAAAAATGAAAGAACAAGATCCGGAGTTAATAAATTTAATAGACTATTCAATAGCAAATAATTCTTTGATAAGACTTGAAAAAAGCATTTTATCCGAACTTCACAAAAACGGTGTTATAGCAGATAAAATTTATGATGAGGTGGATGACTATCTAAACGATCTTATATACAAAAAAACCAAGAAAGTTATAGGAAAGTACATAAAAAAATCCGGGGGAGCGGGAATTTTGTAAACTTCACAAAATTTTATCTTTGGAGTAGTATATACTTATGATTAAAAATTATTACCCCGGAAAATTTATATCAGTTGACGGAATAGACGGTTCTGGTAAGTCAACGCAAGTGGAGTTTATTAAAAACTGGTTTTTGCATCATGGTTATAATGTTTTTTTCGGGAGAGAGCCTTCTGATAGTAAAATAGGCTCTAAATTAAAAAAGATTATAAAAAAAAGCAAAAAAGTTCCTGAAGATCCGCTAAAACTGCAAAGAATGTTTATTGAGGACAGAAAATGCCATTTGCAAAGAGAAATTATTCCTGCTTTGAAAAAAGAAAATTCGGTTTATGTGTCAGACAGGTATTTTTTGTCAACTTTGGCATACGGCATGGCAGAAGGAGTTTCTTTAGATGTTTTACAAAAAGAGCATGAAGAGATTTTAAAAGAAGATTTTATTTTGCCTGATGTTATGTTTGTTCTTGATTCTGACGCAGACATAGCCATTGCAAGGCTGGTGGCAAAAAAGGGAGAAAAAAAGCTTGAATATTTTGAGAAAAATTACGATATTTTAAAAAAAGCTGCAGAAAATTTTAAGATTTTAAAAGATAAGTTTGAAAATATTTATTTTATAGAATCAAATTCAATACCGGAAGTTACAGACGATATAAGAAAAATATTAAATGAAAAATTTTAAATATATGAGAGATGTTGTTATAGGGCTTGAAATACATGCGCAACTTAAAACTTCTTCAAAGATGTTTTGCAGTTGCAAAAATGATCCGGACGAGAAAAATCCGAATGTTAATATATGTCCGGTTTGCTTGGGGCATCCCGGAACTTTGCCTACCATAAACAAAAAAGCAGTTGAATATGTTGTTAAAGTTGGACATGCGCTAAACTGTAAAATAGCAGGATTTACTAAATTTGACAGGAAAAACTATTTTTATCCTGATATACCAAAAGGCTATCAAATATCACAATATGATTTGCCATTGTGTGAAAGTGGTTTTTTAGAGTTATCAGAAGGAAAAGTAAGAATAACAAGAATACACTTGGAGGAGGATACAGCAAAGTCTATTCACGGCGCATCAGGTTACAGCTATGTTGACTTTAACAGATCAAGCGCTCCTTTAATGGAGCTTGTAACAGAGCCAGATATAAAAAGCGCACAGCAAGCAAAGGAGTTTTGTGAGGAGCTACAGAAAATTTTGCAATATCTTGAGGTATCTGATGCTAATATGGAAAAAGGGCAGATGAGATGCGAAGTCAATATAAGCTTAAAAGAAAAAGGATCAGATGAGTTTGGAACAAAAGTGGAAATAAAAAATTTAAACTCATTTAAGGCTGTTAAAGAAGCTATTGAATTTGAGATAAAAAGGCAATCTGAAATTTTAGACAAAAAAGAAAAAGTTATTCAAGAAACAAGAGGTTGGGACGAAAACAAAAAAATAACATTCTCGCAAAGAAAAAAAGAAAGCGCGCATGATTACAGATATTTTCCAGAACCGGATCTGCCAACTTTATATATAGGAAAAAAAGAAGGATTGCCTTCAAAAGACATAATAGACTCAGAAGTGATAAAAGCTTCTTTACCTGAACTGCCAAAAGCAAAGTTCGTAAGATTTCAAGAAACTTTTTTTATGTCTCCTCATGATGCTTCTTTGCTTGTTTTATCAAAGCATCTTTCTTTTTATTTTGAAAATGTTGTTTCTGAGTTAAGAGAGCTTGCAAAAGAAAACAACAAAGATGAGGAGTTTGAAAAAAAATTGATAAAAACGGCAATAAATTATATAAACACAGATTTAAGAAAGATATTAAATGAAAAAAATCAGGACATAAAAGATATTAAAATTTCAGAAGAAAATTTCGCAGAACTTATATTTATGACAGTTGACAAAAAAATAACATCTGCAGCAGCAAAAGCTGTATTGGAAGAGATGGCAGAAACTGGAGCGGATCCGGACCATATAGTAGAGCAAAAAGGGCTTTTACAAATAGACGATCCAAATCAAATATCAGAAATTGCAAAAAAAGTAATAGAAGAAAACCCAAAGCCAACAGAAGATTACAAAAAAGGAAATAAAAACTCTATTCAATTTTTGCTTGGTCAGATAATGGCAAAGACAAAAGGAAAAGCAAATCCAAAAATAGCAAAAGAGGTTTTAGAAAAACTATTATCCTAAGACAACCAAAATACATTTTCATTCATTGCACATTACACTTTACGCGATCGCGTAAAGTGTAATGTAAAAAGAAAAGTAAAAAATAATGGATTAGACAGATTTGTGTATAATTTGTTTTTATTTTTTAAGTTTTCTGCTAAAATAAAAACAAAAACTATTAAACAAAAACCCTATGAAAAAAGCTTCTTTTTTAATCTTTTCCTTTCTGATTCTTCCAATAGCAGGTTCTGTCATAATAAATTCAACCAAAGCCCAATGGACAGGCCCTTCCGGCCCTCCAACAACATATAATGTCCCCGCCCCACTTCACATAGGAGACACAAACCAAACAAAAAAAGGAGGCTTAACTTTAGGAAAAGACCTCTGGCTTGATAACTTTGTTTCAGGAGCAGCCCAAGCAGGCATAAAGTTCTTCTCAA
>JALTWS010000026.1 GCA_027048495.1 Candidatus Azambacteria bacterium | reverse complement strand
TTCCATTTGGAGTTGTTGTTCCTATGGTAAGGCCGTAAGTTGTGTCTATGCCTCTTGTTCCCACTCCAAAAGGGCCTGTTTTGTATTGGACATCATCTCCTAGTGTTACAGGCTTGAAGTCTATTTCCCTTTCTCCTTGTATTGTTCCGTAGTTTGGAGGAGTTGCTGGGGCATCTTTCCAAGCACCAGCAAAAGCTTTTTGGATTAGGATTGATCCAAAAAGGGAGAGGAAGGTAAGAGAGATTGTTATAGGTATATATTTTTTCTTTTGCATTGTTTTTTTTGTATAGTTAAATTATATCAAAAAAACAAAATAGAAAAAACCCCCAATTATAAACAATTGGGGGTTGTTTGTTATTACTGAAACAACGCGGCAGAATATTTATTTTTCCATGCATCCCATGCTTTTCTTATTTTAGCTTCCAACTCTTTTGCTTTTGCTTCATCAGAAAAGTAAAACGATGCTCTATCAAAAAAATCATAATCTTTCCTTGGCTTGTATTCAATGTAAACCGCATTAGTTTTTGAAAGCTTTTTGAAGCTTACTGACCTCAAGTTGCCAAACCAAACATTGTAGCTACTTTCATGTGTGTGGTTAGATCCAGACTCTTTTCTTTCTTGCACAGCTTTAAATCCATTTTCAAAAAGCTCAACTTCATTGAAAAAGTAGCCACCATCTTCAAAGCTTACATGCTCACTTGCGTAAAAAATTGGACGACCATCCATAACTTTTGACATGGATTCCATTTTTGCCAGCTCAAGCTTTCTTTTCTTTTCAGCCTCTTTTGCTTGACGAGACATCTCTTGAAACTTCCTTTTTTCCTTTGGAAGCAACAGCATCGCGCTACCAGAAGAAAACAGATAGTATTTCTCAACATAAAAACGCCCTTCATCGTTGGCGACATATATAAACATCCTGCCCCCTTTTGTCGCAACGACTTTCGCGTAAAAAGGCAAGTTCTTGTATTTCCATCGGACAAAAACATTTGCAATTTTACCGTCTTCATAAGAAGACATATCCACTTCAATAATATCAAGAGAGACATCGTATTTTTCTAAAATACAAAGGCGTCCATGTTTTCCCGCTTTTGGAAGATATATAACCCCATCTATTTTAAGCACATTTTTGGGATTGTATCTTCCATCCCAATACAACAACGACATGCCTCTTTGGTAACCTTCGCCACTTACTATGATGCATTTTGTCGTCAATTCATTTCTTGCAAACTCTTCTGCCGTGCTTTTTATTTTTTCAATGTCATTTTCTGTTTTTGTTATATGAGCAAAAGCGCTAAAAGAAAAAAAGAAAAAGACCAACACAAAAAAGAAAAATTTTAAAAAGCGCATTTTGGCACCTCCTCTAGTATTTTGATGTAAAGATCAGCATTTTATTTTTACAATATTTCTAAAATTTAGTCAATTTTTTTGAATGCTTTTCTCTCCATTTTTTTATTTCTTTGTGGTTTCCGGAAAGCAACACCTTTGGAACTTTGCGAATTTTTCCTTCAATTTCTAAAGTTTCCGGTTTTGTGTATTGAGGATATTCCAAGTTGTTCCCAGAAGAAAAGCTTTCTTCTTTTAAAGATTCTTTGTTTATAACTCCAGGAACGAGCCTGCTTACAGAATCAACAACAACCATAGCTGGAAGTTCTCCTCCGGACAAAACATACTCTCCAATTGACAACTCCTCATCTGCAATATATTTTGCCACCCTCTCATCAACTCCTTCGTATCTTCCGCAAATCAAAATTATTTGATCATACTTCAAAAAAGACTTAGCCTTTTTTTGGTTGTATATTTTGCCTTTTGCGGAAAGAAGTATCACCCTTGATTTTTTGTTTTTTAACTTTATTTTTTTAACAGCATTTTGTATTGGCTCGACTTTAAGCACCATACCGGCTCCTCCTCCGTATGGTTTGTCGTCAACTTTTTTTCTTTTACCTTTTGAATAATCTCTTATGTTGTGAATGTTTATTTTTACCAAACCTTTTTTTTGTGCATTAAACAAAATACTTTGGCTAAGATAAGAAAAAGCATCCGGAAAAATTGTTAAAATATCAAATCTTTTCATATTTTTTAAAACAAAAAGCCACAGGTTTTGTTGTAATCTGTGGCTTTTTGTTTTTAAGTTAAATGCTTATTTAGAGCTTAAGATCTTCTACTACATCGTCAATATCCTTGTTTTTTTGCTCTTCTGAAGCATTGTTTTGCTGAGCTTTTTGTGAGCCTTCTGGCTCTTCTATTTTTAAGTTGACTCTTGCGTTGTTTTTTGCTCCGATGATTCTAAGCAAAGTCCTGATGGCTTTTGCTGTTGAACCTTCCCTTCCTATTATTGAACCCATATCCTGAGGGTTTACGCTTAAAGTCAACAAAACGCCCATCTCATCAACTTTCCTTTCAATTTTTACATCGTCAGGATTGTTAACGATTGACTTTACTATTGTCTCTAAAAACTGTTGATCTGCTTCCATTTTATTTATCAATTTTGTAAATTATCTTTTCTATTGGTTCGACCTTTTCTGAAAAACTTAAGTCTAAGTTTAGCAAAAATATTAAATTAAGTCAAAATCATTTTATTCCTCTTTTGCCTTATCTTCTTCGCTTTGTTTTGCTTCCTCTTGCTCTTGTGCATTTTCATCTTTTTGCTCTTGTTCTTTTTGTTCTTGTTGCGAATTTTTTTGCGCTTCCTTTTCCTCTTGTTCTTTTTTTGCTAATTCTTCTCTTTTCTTTTTGGAAAGCTTCTTTTTTATTATCTTCTGTCCTTCAACTATATTCTCATCATGAAGCAAATTAAAAGCGGTATCTGAAACTTTTGCCCCTTTGGATATCCAAAATAAAATCCTGTCTTTTTTAAATGATCTATCTTTTTTTCTTGGGTTGTAATACCCAAGCACCTCCAAAGCCTTGCTTTTTGGAGGAGAAGTTTTCTCTGTTAGAACTAGCCTAAAAAATGGCTGGTTTTTCTTTCCTGTTCTTTGTAATCTTATTCTTAGCATAAAACTAATATTAATATTATGGGCATCATAATAACACCCACAACCCTATTTAGTCAATAGCATATAAGCAAAATATCTTTATTTTTTCATTAATAATACTGTTTTTTCGTATAGATTGTTTACTGTTCTTTTATAACACCACGACTTATAAGTTCTTTTTTGTATTTTTTTATTATTTCAAGCTCACCCCACAAATCACTAATATCCACATAAGTTAAGTCATCTGATTCTTTTATGAATTTTTTTGGTATCCCAAAAGATGCTTGGCTTCCATAATCTTCTGGCTTGTACACTAAATGTCCCATTTGAACAATTTTTTCAGGAATACCATAATCATTCATATTAACTCTTGGATCATAAATATTATCTATGTAAACACGCCCTTTTGAATCATATGCCATTGCAAATATCAAAACATCTCCGCTTCCGCTTTCGACTCTGTACTCTTCAATTGTAATCTTATCATCTGGATCGCTACTGTATATATCTTGTTTAAAATACCTATCGATCATATTTTCCGAAGAAAAATCTGGTATTATATTTTCAGGAAATTTAATTTTGAACATTTTTTCAACATATCTTCCCACATTTTCATCATATATATCAGATAATAAATTTAGGTTAGGATTAGAAGACATTCTAAACATTTTTAATCTGCCTTTTCCTATAAAATCTTTATTTTTATTTATTTTTTCAAGATAAATTCTTATGTTATCAAACTCTTCAATGCCTTCTAATTGTTTTAAATATTTATAAAGATTGCCATTTAAAGTAAAATCTTTAAAATGATTTGCGTTTGTTACAAATAACATATATATACGATAGAATCTTTGACATTTTTGTTGAAATTTCTTCCAATCTTTATCCTTCAAATCCTGATATTGCTCTTGAAATTCAAATTCTTCAGAGTAGGTTTCGTAAGAGCTATTTTCTCTATCATTTGGTATAGGTAAATAATTAAATATATAAACATTATGGCTCTCTTGTTGTATTGGTAAAGAGTTAATTGCTTTGTATAATCTTTTATCAAGTTTTGCACTCTGAACATAATGATGAAGCCTATTTGCTTCATCTCCTTTCATAAAATTACCATCTGCACGACGACCCGGAACAATTTTCCATTGATGATCAGATCCAGAAAAATGAAATACCCTTGTTTTGTATCTTTTAGGATTTTCAACATCTCTAACAAAAGACAATATACTACCGTCTCTTATTGGTGTAAAAATAAAATCTTTTCCATCAATTGTCTGTACAGAACAAAACTCATCTTTAATTTTTGAAAATATATTTTTTACTGAATTGGGTTGCTCATTTATGTATGTGCTTATTTGCTCCAAAATAATATCTACTCTTTGCTGATCTTCTTTTAACTTTGTTTTCCCTAATTTCTCTTTATTTTTTACAATTACATCAAAAATCTCACTTGCTCCACCTTTGTGAGCTTCAGAGTCACTACCCACCCCCGATGTTTCTGTTATTTTCTGCTCTTCTTCCATTTTATGGTTTGTTTTATCTGTGTTGTCAGACGTATTTATTTGTTGCTCTTTTTTTAAAGTCATATGTAATTATTTTAATTTGTTGTTTAATTATTAAAATAACATTTAAACAAAATCCTAATCAAGAGTTTTTACAGCTTCTTCAAATTTCAAAGACAAAAGCTTTGAAATGCCATCATTTTGCATAGTAACTCCATATAAAATATCTGCCTGTCGCATCGTTTCTCTATTGTGGCTTACAATAACAAACTGAGTATTATCTTTAAGCTCATTTAAAATTTTCAAAAATCTACTTGCGTTTGCCTCATCAAGCGGAGCATCTATCTCATCTAAAACCATAAAAGGAGGTGGAGATACAAAAACCAAAGCAAACAACAAAGCCAAAGACGATAAAGTTCTTTCTCCGCCAGATAAAGCAGAGACGCTGTTTACTTTTTTGCCCGGCAAAGATACAAAAATATCAATCCCAAAAGAGGTGTCTTTTTTGTTTTTTTCTTCTTCGTCTTTTTGCTTTACAATTTCCAGTTTTGCGCTCCCCCCTCCAAACAAAATATTAAAATATTTATTGAAATTTTTGTTTATTTTCAAAAAAGATTTGTTAAATTTATCTTCTATTTGCAAGTTAAGTTCTTTTATTGCAACATTTATTTTTTCTATGGCTTCTTTTAAATCAGAAACCTCTTTTTGCAAAAATTCCATTCTGCTTTTTGTTTGGTTGTATTCATCCAAAACAGATTCATCTATCATCTCTGCTGTTTCCAGCCTGATATTTATCCTTTCTATACTTTTAAATATAGCTGACACTTCTGAAAACTCTTTTTGAGAGCAAAGCCCTGCTATTGAGTCCAAAGCAACATTGCTTAAATTAAGCACACTCAACTCGCTATTTATTCTTTTTAAATCTGTTTCTTTTTGATACAGGTCATTTTTTGCCTGAAGTATTTTAGTTTGAATATCCTTTTCTTTGTTTTTTAAGCTAAATATATTTTCTTTTTCCTTGTGATGCTCAGCGTTTATCTTTTTTATTTTATTTTGAATGCTGTAAAACTCATCTTGAAATTTTTTAAGCTCTTTTTGAAGTTTTTCTTTTTGTCCCTGCAGATCTTGAAGTTTATCATTTGTGCTTTTGTCTTGTTTTGCTTTTTTATCATTTGCTTTTACTTTTCCAGAAGATACATCATCTGAAAGCTCAGAAAAACTTCTGGAAAATTCAAGCAAAGATTCTTTCATCTGCTCAAATGATTTGGCATCTATAGCTTTTTTAAGCAGTTTTTTTAGTAACTCAAGTTTTTCTTTAACATAAAAAAGGTCTATACTAACATGCTTTTGAGCTTGAAAATTTGAATTTTTTAAAAGGTCAATAGCGCCTTCCACCTTTCCAAGCTCTCTTTGCAAAACGCTTCTTTGCTTTTCAACTTCAAACAAACTGTTTTCTAAACTTTCCAGATCCCCAAAAAATCCAGAGACTTTGCTTTCTTCATTTTGTATATCTTTTTGCACAGTCTCAAGCTCCTGTTTTAAAAAATTTAATTGATCTTTCAATTTTTTTATTTCCTCTTCCAAAAAATTCTTTGATTTTTTCAAAACTTCTTCTTTTTTTTCAATAAATTTCTTTTTTAAAACTTCAAGTTCATTTTGTAAGTTTTTTTTCTCATCAAGCTTTTCAACTTGTTTTGTCAAAAACTTCAAATGAGGAGAAAGTTCTCTTATTAAGCTTTCTGTTTTTTCTAAATTTGTTTCTGTCTGAGCAAGCTTTAGTACCGCGTCATTTCTTTTTATCTGAAATTCGCGAAGTCCCAAAGCCTCATCTATTATTTCCTTTCTTTCTTTTAAGGAGGCGTTAAGTATGTGGTCTCCCATGCCTTGATTGACTATTGTATACCCTTTAAGTCCTAATTTTGCTTTTGCTATAAACTCAGACAAGTCTTTTAACCTGACTTGGGAGTTGTTTATAAAATACTTGTTTTCTCCGTCGCGAAATATTTTTCTTGCTATGGATACTTCCGAAAAATCAACAGGAAAAACTTTACCTTTGTTGTCAAAGACAAGCTCAACATAAGCCATATTCATTTTTGGCTTTGTTCCTGATCCAGAAAATATTAGATCTTGGCTTTTTTTTGCCCTGACATTTTTCATTCCCTGCTCACCCAAAACAAACCTTAAAGCATCTGCTATATTTGACTTGCCGCTTCCGTTTGGACCAACAACAACCGAAATCCCTTTTTGAAAGTCAAGCTGAGTCTTTTGGGCAAAAGATTTAAATCCTTGTATTTTAAGTTGTTTTAAATACATGCTAGTTCCAATTTTTTATTTTAAGCGCGTTTTTTGCCGCTTCCTGTTGGGCTTCCTGTTTTGAACTGCCTTCTCCTTCCCCTGCTTTTTCTTCACCCAAAAATACCCCAACTTTAAAATGCCTGTCATGGTCTGGACCCCATTCGGACAAAACTTTATAAGTTGGAGTTATGCTTACTTTTTCTTGCGCTATTTCTTGAAGTAAGCTTTTTGCATCTTTGTGAAGTTGTTTTTTTATAATATCACCTAATTTTGGAAGTATAAACTTGTGTACAAAAGATGAGGCTTTCTGATAACCCTGATCAAGATAAATTGCTCCAATTATAGCTTCAACCGCATTTGTTATTATATACTGCCTTGCCCTTCCAGTATCTTTTGCCTCTCCTTTTGAAAGCAACAGATAATCGTTCAAACCGAGCTCTTTTCCTATGCTTGCCAGCATTTTTGAGTTGACCAAAGACGCCCTCCATGCGGTAAGTTCGCCTTCCGGATTGTTGTAGTTTTTATACAAATACTCAGTCACCACAAGCTCCAAAACCGCATCCCCCAAAAACTCCAGCCTCTCGTTATGATCAAGTTTAAAATCAGGATTTTCATTTAAATAGGATCTATGGGTTAAAGCCTGCACAAGTAAATCTTTGTTTTTAAAATTTATACCAATTGAAGATTCTAATTTTTCCAATTCCATTTAATTTGATCTTGGCAAAAAAACAAAAAAATTGCCCAATGCCATGGCAATTTTTTTGTTTTTACTCCAAGCCGCTTATTTTTTTTAATTCCACATCTTTAAAAACTGCTCCCAAAACTCCGTTAATAAATTTTCCTGAAGACTCTCCTCCAAAAGTTTTTGCTATTTCAATTGCTTCGTTTATTGCAACTTTTGGAGGAACATTTTCTTTGTCTCCAAACAAAAGCTCAAAAACTCCTATCCTTAAAACATTTCTGTCAACTATAGTTATTTGCTCCAATGGCCATTCAGGAGCATACTTTTCTATTATGGAGTTTATCTTATCAAGGTTTTTTAAGACACCATCAACAAGTTCATTTACAAACCCAGAATCAGACATTCCGGGAGCAAACTCACTTATATTTTTTTGAACAATGCTTTTTATATCTCCTTTCCTCCCGTTAAAATCCCATTCATACAAAGACTGCATTGCTATACTTCTTGAAAGGTGCCTGTTTGCCATGTTTGTTGACTAAATTTACTTACTCCTTATCTTTTGTCTCTTCTTGAACTTTAGCTTTTTTCTTTTTTTCTTTTTTATCAAGTTTTGCAAGAACATCTATTACTTTGTTTTGTTTATATGTCCCGCAATTTTTACAAACTGTATGTGACAAAACCGGTTCTTTGCATGAAGGACAAAAAGAAGTAGGTATTTTTTTTAAAGCGTGATGTGCTCTTCTTTTGTTTCTTCTTGACTTGGTTTGCCTTACTTTTGGTAATGCCATAATCTTTTAATAAATTTTTATTTTCCAGTATAATATACCAAATTTCATTTTTTGGCAAGGCTGGTTAGAAAACTAACTCTGTGAATTTTGCATATCCCGTATTTTTTTATCATTTCAAAATGCTTTTTTGTTCCGTAACCTTTGTGTTTTTCAAATCCATATTCCGGATATTTTTTTGCATACTTTTTCATTATGTTGTCCCTTGTAACTTTTGCAACAATAGATGCAAGAGCAATAGAAAACACGTGTTGGTCTCCTCCAACCTTAGCACTTTGGCTTATTGAAATATCTGGAATAACTTCCCTGCCATCAACAAGCAAAAAAGAGTTTTTTGCTTCCAGCTTTAAATTTTCAACTGCAATTTTCATTGCAAGCAAAGAAGCATTAAGTATATTTATTTTATCTATGGTTTTTTGGTCAACTATGCCAATACCCCACTTTATACAACCAATTTTTTCTGCTTTTTTGAAAATTTCTTCTCTTTTTTTCTCAGATATTTTTTTTGAATCCTTTACTCCCAAACTAAATATTTCTTTTAAATCTTTTTTTGAAGGTTTGTCCAAAAAGCATGCACAAGCAACTACGGGACCTGCCAACGGTCCCCTACCAACCTCATCTACCCCAACAACATTTAAATATCCGCTATCCCATAATTTTTTTTCCTCGTCCAGTTTTGGTAATTGTTGTTTCATGTTAGAATAGCTTAAAAAGAGTTAATAAATAGATGTTTTGCTTAAATTTATAAGTCTGAACATCATTTAAAGAATATCGCGGAGGCGAGCCAGCTTGGTCTTTGGCTTTTAGCCAAAGTGGCGAGCCGAGCGCTAAGTCCCGCCGAGCCGCTGGAGCGAGGCGAGGACGGTTCTTTAAATGATGTTCAGACTTATAGCTAAAAATTTAAATTATACCACCTATTATTATGTCAAAAGAACAAAAATTCGTCCATTTGCACGTCCATTCAAACTACAGCCTTCTGGACGGACTTCCAAAAATAGAAGAACTTGTAAAAAAAGTAAAGGAGCTTGGCATGGAAGCGGTTGCTTTAACTGATCATGGATACATGTACGGAACAATTGAGTTTTACAAAGCGGCAAAAAAGCACGGCATAAAGCCAATAATAGGAGTAGAAACTTATGTTGCTCCAAGAAGCATGCAAGACAAAGAAACCGGAATTGACGATAAAAAATATCACCTTGTGCTTTTGGCAAAAAACAACCAAGGTTACCAAAATTTGATAAAGTTAATAACCAAAGCCTGCCTTTTTGGGTTTTATTACAAACCAAGAGTAGATAAAAAGCTTCTTGAAGAGCATTCAAAAGGATTAATCGCGCTTTCTGCCTGCATGTCAGGAGAAATACCAAGAGCAATACTTACAAGAGACTTCAAAAAAGCAGAAGAGCTTATACTAAAATACAAAGAGATATTCAAAGACGATTTTTATCTTGAAATATCACATAGGCCAAATATTAAAGTTGCAGATACAGTAAACAAAAAACTTATAGAGTATTCAAAAAAGTTCAATGTACCTTTGGTTGCCACATATGATGTACACTACCTACAAAAAGAAGATGCAAAAGCGCAAGACACGCTAATGGCAGTACAGACCGGAGCAAAGCTTGGGGAAGGAGACAGAATAACCCTTGCTCAAGATGATTTTTCTTTAAAAAGCCCTGAAGAAATATACAAAACTTTTCCTTATCCAAAAGAGGCGCTTTCAAATACGCTAAAAATAGCAGAAAAATGCAATGTCAATATAGAGCTTGGAAAAATACAGCTTCCACACTATCAAGTGCCGGAAGGACACACGCCAGACTCTTACTTAAAAGAGCTTTGCGAAAAAGGACTTAAAAAAAGATACAGCAATGTAACAGAAAAAATAAAAGAAAGGCTTGAGTATGAACTTTCTGTTATAAAAAAAACAGGCTATGCCGCGTACTTTTTGATTGTGCAGGATTTTGTGAACTGGGCAAAAAACAACAAAATAGTTGTCGGTCCGGGAAGAGGTTCAGCCGCTGGATCTTTAGTATCTTATCTTCTTAACATTACAAACATAGACCCTTTGGAGTACGGACTTCTTTTTGAAAGATTTTTAAATCCAGACAGAGTAAGCATGCCCGACATTGACCTTGATTTTGCAGATACAAGAAGAGACGAGGTTTTGGACTATGTGGTTGAAAAATACGGACAGGATAAAGTTGCGCAAATAATAACTTTTGGAACAATGGCAGCTCGCGCAGCGGTAAGAGATACAGGAAGAGCTTTGGGTATGAGTTATGGCTTTTGCGATCAAGTGGCAAAGCTAATACCATTTGGAGCTTCCTTGGCAGATTCTTTGGAAAATGTATCTGAGCTAAAAGAGCTTTATAACAAAAACAAAGACGCAAAAATTTTAATTGAAGCGGCAAAAAAATTAGAAGGAGTTGCAAGGCACGCATCAACCCATGCCTGTGCTGTTGTGATATCAAAAGACCCATTGGACAAAATAGTTCCATTGCAATATGCAACCAAATCTCAAGACGAGACAGGAAACTCAAAAGATCAAAGAAAACAGATAGTAACTCAATACGAAATGCATGCTATAGAAGACTTGGGACTTTTAAAAATGGATTTTTTAGGGCTTAAAAACCTTTCTATCATAGAAAGAACTATAAGCTTAGTAAAAAAAAGAAAAAATATAGATATAAACATAGACAATATTCCACTTGATGATAAAAAAACATTCTCGCTTTTCAAGCAAGCAAAAACAACTGGAATATTTCAACTTGAATCTGCAGGCATGAAAAGATATTTAAAAGAATTAAGGCCAACAGAGCTTGAAGATATAATAGCAATGGTTGCGCTTTACCGTCCCGGACCGATGGAGCTTATTCCAGATTTTATTGCAAGAAAACACGGCATAAAAAAAGTAACTTACCTTCACCCAAAATTGGAGCCAATACTTAAAAACACTTATGGAATTGGAGTTTATCAGGAACAGATGATGAAAATAGCTCAAGATCTTGCCGGCTTTACATTGGCAGAAGCTGATATTTTAAGAAAAGCAATTGGAAAAAAGATAAAAGAACTGCTTGATGAACAAAAAGAAAAGCTAATTTCTGGTATGTTAAAAAATGGAATAGATAAACAAACGGCAGAAAAAATTTGGGAGCTTTTTCCTCCTTTTGCAAGGTATGGGTTTAACAGAAGCCATGCCGCATGCTATGGACTTGTCGGATATCAAACTGCATATCTTAAAGCAAACTTTCCTGCTGAGTTTATGGCTTCTTTGATGACAGCAGATCTAAATGACATTGAAAGAATAGCGTTTTTAGTTGAGGAAGCAAAAGAAATGAATATAGACATACTTCCTCCAAGTATAAACAAAAGTTACAAAGACTTTACAGTAATATCAGATTCTGAAATAAGGTTTGGACTTGTTGCTATAAAAGGAGTGGGAGAGAATATATCAGAAGCCATTATAGAAGAAAGAGAAAAAAACGGTCCCTTTTTGTCTATTGAAGATTTTCTAACAAGAATAAATCACAAAGATTTAAATAAAAAATCTCTTGAGTCTCTTATAAAAGCAGGAGCATTAGACGAACTGGAAGAAAGAAACAAACTTGTTGCAAATTTAGAAAACCTTCTTTTATTTATAAAAAACAAATCCAAAAAAATCCAAACTCCACAAATGGGACTTTTCGGAGACCAAAGTGAACAAAGCCAGCTTACACTAAAAGAACCGGAAGAGAAAATGTCAAAATCACAAATGCTTGCTTGGGAAAAAGAGCTTATAGGGCTTTACCTTTCTGGACATCCGCTTGACCAATACAAAGAAAAGCTGGAAAAACAAACTCAAAAAATAAAAAACTTAACAGACAATATCGTTGGAAAAAAAATAACACTTGGAGGCATAATAACCAACATTAAAAAAATAACAACAAAAAACGGAGATCCAATGGCATTTGCTCAGCTTGAAGATACAACCGATAAAATAGAACTGGTAATATTTCCAAAAACTATGGAAAAAACAAAAGAGATATGGCAAAAAGAAGATAAAATAACAATAGTTTCAGGAAGATTAGACCTAAGAGACGGACAATACAAACTTATAGTAGATACGGCAAAAGCGATTAAATAACTATTTTATTAGTTAATACTATAAAGGTATGGCCATAACCTCAAGCCTTAGGCTATTTGTGGGCTCACAACCTCCTGAGCTAACTTTTTTATACAATAATTTTATTCCTCCAGCACTACTTGGGGCTGTAGTAGAAAATGTTTGTCTTTTACTATCGTCTAAATTTATAGTTATTAAGCTTAACCAGTTGCCATTTTTATCTGTGACTAACAAATCAACACTTTTGCATGGATCTAACTTATTCATCCATACATTTACCCAATAAACAAACGGACCATTATATGTAGAATAAACCACCCCATTAGCATCTACCTGCATATTACCCCTTGTTATGGCAGAATTAAAAATAGCTGTTTTATAATTATTTAAAAATTTAAAATTTTGAATACTACTTCTATAATAACCTCCACCTCCTCCTGTGCTTGTGCATTCTATATAACTACCAGTTGGAGATGTGCAAACATTCCCAGCAACAAGCGTTCCTATCCTCGGATCACTTGCCTGCAAGTCTGAACTGCAGTCAATCCTTTTTGTTCCATCTGGCGCTGTTGTTGCTTTGCAGTACTTGCCTGACACAAGAACTCCAACTTCCGGATCTTGTTCTTTTG
>JALTWS010000025.1 GCA_027048495.1 Candidatus Azambacteria bacterium | reverse complement strand
GAGAAATACCTTGCTTTGGGGCACAAAGTAATTTGCGTTGACAATTTACAAACCACTATTGTCCCAAAAAATATAGAAAGGTTTTTTACAAATAAAAATTTCAAATTTATAAAACAAGACATAATAGATCCGTTAAAAATACCGGAAAAAATTGATTGGATTTTTAATGCTGCCTGTTCAGGATCTTATACTAGTTATCAGTATGATCCAATTCATACAATAAAAACAAATACAATCGGGGTTATAAATCTTTTGGAGCTTGCTAAAAAAAATAATGCTCGCATAATGCAATTTTCAACGTCTGAAATATATGGAGATCCGCTTCAAACCCCACAAAAAGAAAGCTATAGAGGAAATGTAAATCCAATAGGACCAAGAGCCTGTTATGATGAAGGAAAACGTTGTGCAGAAACTTTGTTTTTTGATTATCACAGAGAATACGGAGTAGATGTAAAAGTAATAAGAATTTTTAACACCTATGGACCAAATATGGATATAAACGACGGCAGAGCAGTCACCAACTTTATTGTAAATGCTTTAAATGATGATGATATTATAATATATGGAGACGGAAAACAAACAAGAAGCTTTCAATATATAGATGATTTGGTAGGAGGTATAGATAAAATGATGAGAAAAGAAGGTTTTGCTGGACCTGTTAATCTAGGGAATCCAAATGAAATTTCAATAAAAGATCTTGCAGAAATAATAATTAAAAAGACAAATTCAAGATCAAAAATAATCTTTGAAGAACAAGCTACCGATGATCCCAAAAGAAGATGTCCTGATATTTCTCTAGCAAAAAAAGAACTTGGATGGGAGCCAAATATCACATTGGAAGAAGGACTTGAAAAAACCATAGAGTATTTTAAAAAAATAGAACATCCAAGTAAAAAAATTTTAGTTTTTGCAACCACCTATTACCCACATATTGGTCCAGCAGAAAATGCCCTTTTTGAACTTTCCAAGAGTATGCCAAAAACCGAGTTTCATATAATAACAACAAAATTTCAAAAAAACTTAAAAAGAAAAGAAAAAATAGGAAACACAACAATATACAGAATTGGCTTTGGATCAAAACTGGATAAGTTTTTGCTTCCGTTTTTGGGATTTAAAAAAGCAAAAGACTTAAATAAAAAACATAAATTTAGGTTTGTTTGGTCTATTATGGCAAGTTATGGGGCAATTCCAGCTATATTTTTGAAACAAAAAAATAAGAATTTAAGCTTTTTGCTAACTTTGGATGAAAAAGAATTAAAACAAAAATCAAAGCTAAAAAAGAAAGTAGTATCTTTTTTTCATAGGATTGCTTTTAAACACGCAGACTCTGTTTATACACAAAATGAAGAAAATTTAAATATAGAAAAAAACAAACTGGTAAACCTCTCTCAAAAAGAAAGCTTTACAAATACAGTTCAAAAAACATACAAAGAGCTTTTAAACAAGCAGGAAAGAAAACTTAAAAGAGCAAAATAGTTTGACTTTTTTAATATTTAATGCTTAATTAGCATTATTGATTTTTGACAACTCAAAAAGGAGGCTAAAATGACCGCAACAAAGAAACTGTCTGAAACCGGATACAAACCCAGATGGAAGCTTACAGTCGAAAAAAGTGGAGATTGGAAAGCAGAATCTCACTTTGGATCTGTTGAATCTGCCGTAGTGGTAGATGACAACGGTAAACCAATCTTTGACCGCCCACTTTACCGCGAGGCGCCAAATGTGAATTGTATTGTCTGGGGCTGGGATGAAAATGACGAAGCTCGCTTTGCCGTTATTCGCCAACCACGCCCGCACGCTGATGATCCGGAAAACCCGGGTAACAATCACCCACCTGTTGTCTTTGGACAAATCCCTATGGGATTTTTAAAGAAAATAACGGGTGAGTCTATAGAAAATGGCGCTGTTCGTGAAGTTGGGGAAGAAACAGGAGTATCCGTAATTCTCAATATTGAGAGACCAAAATACCCCTGGCACAATCCAAACCCGACTTTTGTTGCTACCTGGTCTGATCTTGTTTTTTTGGAAGTTGATTTGAAAAAAATCAACGAACTCAAATCAACAAGAAACGAACCAATTTATTCGGCAGAATTCATCACTCTTTCTGAGCTGATGAAAAGAACCGCCAATGGCAAAGATGAAGAAGGCGCGGTTTACAGGATGTGCACCGCAAACTCTATTTGGTGGATTTTTTTCTGCTCGCATCCGGAGCTTCTTTTTCAAAAAAATAATGATGAGCAAGACTGGATTTAACCATCTTGCAAATTCAAACCCCCTGTGCGATGCGCAGGGGGTTTTTCTTGCTTCTTTTTTATGTCAAAACTCCAAAACGAAAAAGCTCAGCTTCAAGCTTACTTATGGAGTCTTTTTGGCAATTGTACACAAAGCCGTTTACTCCGAACTTTTTGAAAGCCTCTACATATTCTGAAATATCATCTATGTACAAAATGTTTTTGGGTTCTGTCTTTGCTCTTTTGAGCGCTTCTTGAAAAATTTTTTCGCTTGGCTTGCGAGCACCAATCTGAAAAGAAAGCACTTGTTTTTGTGGATCTGGAAAATAACTTCGAATAACAGACAACGACCTTATATAATCCCAATGAATTGGATTGGTATTTGAAAGCAGGTAAAGCTCAACATCCGATTTTATACGATTCATCAATTTCATTATGTGAGGATTTTCAAAAAAAATATCTCCCCACATATACTCAAAATCATATTCTTGCAAATTACAAGATGAAATAGCAAAGCTTACCGACTGAAAAAATTCCAGGCTACTTATCTGTCCGGTGTCATATTGAGATTCAATATCGGATTTAAAAATTAGACGATAAATCTCATCAGCAGAAAAAGGCGAAAATTTCTCCAATGCCTTACAGGTTTTCATATGATCAAAACCGGCAAGAACATT
>JALTWS010000024.1 GCA_027048495.1 Candidatus Azambacteria bacterium | reverse complement strand
ATATAAGATAGCTGTAGCTACCATATTCTTTAAATGGCACAGTACTACTGATGCTTTAAGTGATTAAGAAGTAGCAAACTACTAATTTTAATAACAGTAAATGTTTTGTGCTCGTTTCTTAGTTATTATTTTTTATAGTTATTGATTTTTGGTTTGAATTATCGTAAATATCGTATATTTTTACAGTTATAGTATTTTCTGAGTTTTTAAGCTCAGATTTTTTTATTTTTATCCTATAAGGAGGATAAAAATCAGATGTTATTAGTTTATTATTTAAATAAAATATAACCTCTTTTATATCAAAACTAGAACTTACTAAAACATCTATATTAATATTATTTTGTTGATCAAAACTGTTTAAAATTTCTATTTTTGGTCTGTTTTCTTCTGTGTGTATATCATCATATTCTTCTGGTATTTTTTCATTTATATAATAAAACTGTGGATTTTTTGATACCCAATTTAAAACTCCTTCTTCCCAATTTTTGTATTGAGGGTCTTTTTCTGGATTTTCTGGGTATGGTCCTAGTATATCATCTCTATCTATATAATGAAGTATATTATGGACTCTTCTGAATTCTTTTTCTTCTATCATACTTGGTGGGGTTAAGTTTGTTGCTAATTTACCAGATGCTTTGTCTATTTTTACTTTTACTTTATCAATATACCCTCCGTTTAATATATCTTTTTCTCTTATAATTTTTTCTGGTTTTTCAAAGTTACCAAAAATTCTTATATTTGATAATTCTTTTATAAATTTATTAAATATAGGTCCTGCAACCAAGCTTCCTGGGCTATTATTTTTCATTGGTGAATTATCATTATTTCCTACCCAAACAGCAACTGATGTATTTGTTGTGTATCCAACCACCCAAGCATCTCTAAACTCTTGTGTTGTTCCAGTTTTTGCTGCAACATCTATATTTTTAAAATTCAAAGCATTATCAACTCCAAAAACAGGAGCTCTTAGTGAATTATCAGATAGTATCTCTGTTATTGTTTTTGCTATATTTTCATCTAAAACTCTTTTTGGGTTTTTTTTCCATTCTTCAATAGTTTCTCCATTTGGTCCTTCTATTTTTAAAATAGATACAATATCATTTTTAATTCCATTATTTGAAAACACAGAAAAAGCAGATGCCATCTCAAGCGGTTTAACCTCTGCTCCTCCTAATACCAAAGATAACCCAACTTTACTTCTGTCTTTTATAGTTGTTATTCCTAATTTTTCTACAAAATTTAAAACATCATCTATTTTTGCTATATAAAGAGCTTTAACAGCAGGTATATTTAAGGATTGAGCAAGAGCATATTTTAATTCTATTGGTCCTCTGAATTTTCCATCATAGTTTTGAGGTTTGTAGCTTTCTTCTGGATCATCAGATAAAGAAAACTCAGTTTCTACATCAAAAAGCATAGTTTCTGGAGTAAATCCTTTTTCTAAAAGTTTTGCATAAACAAACGGTTTAAAAGCTGATCCGGGTTGTCTTTTTGCTGTTGTTACATTAAAATTTCCTTCATTTTCCAAATCAAAATAATCCAAAGATCCTACCATAGCAAGTATTTGTCCTGTTTGAGAATCTAAAACAACCATTGCTGCATTTGAAGCTCCAAATTTTTCTATAAATTCTTTACTTTCTGATATTGTCTTTTCTGCTAGTTGTTGTATTTGATAATCAAGTGTTGTGTATACTTTAAACCCTGCTTTTTGTATATATTGGTAGCCGTATTTGTTTTCTAAATATTCTCTTATGTAAGCTACAAAATGAGGAGCTTTTATACCTTTTGATTCTTGGGAAAATACTAAAGTTTCATTTTTTGCTTGGTTGTATTCGTCTTCTGTTATAAATCCAATATTCAACATTCTTTTTAGGATATAGTCCTTTCTTTTAAACAGCTCATCTTTATGCTTGCCATAAGGAGAATAATAAGATGGAGCTTTTGGCAAAGCGGCAAGTAAAGCAGATTCTGCTAAAGTTAACTCAGATGCTTTTTTATTAAAAAATGTTTGAGCGGCAGATTCTATTCCATAAGCGTTTGAACCATAAGGTATTTGATTTAAATAAAATGTAAGTATCTGATCTTTTGAATACGCTCTTTCAAGTTTTATTGCTAAAATTGCTTCTTTTAATTTTCTTTTTATTGTCTTTTCGGGTGTTAAAAATGAATTTTTTACAAGTTGCTGGGTTATAGTTGATCCTCCCTGAAGTTGGTCTGGGTTTAAAATATCATTTATAAGCGCTCTTAATATAGATTTAAAATCAATTCCTTTATGAACATAAAAATCATCATCTTCTGCGGCAAGTGTTGCATCTTTTAAATATTGGCTTATTTTTTCAGAAGGAACAACCGTTCTTTTCTCTTCATCATATATATTGTAAAGCATTATTTTTCCTGTTCTATCATATATTTTTGTGGATTCTATTTTAGTTTCTGATATAGATGTTGGGTCGGGAAGGTCTTTTGTAAGATAAAAAAAACCAACTACAAAAAACGGTATTGATAAAAAAAACAAAGCAAAAACCAGTTTAAAAAAACCTTTTATATAGTGTTTATTTTTCTTTTTTTTGTATTTGTAGTTTTTCTTTTTTGGCATTTTACAAAAAATTCCTGTCTGAAAAACGAAGACAGGCGCTTTAATTTTTATAACATATTTTTAAACAAAATCAAGATTGACATATTAAATTAAATTGATAAAATTTTTTCTAAAATAAAAATTAACATTCAAAATATGACAGAAAATGAAAATGACATAGAGTTCTTTTTAAATGATAACATAGACGAGTTAGAAGAATGGGATGATTTAGAAGATGAAAATCTAAGTGAAGTAGATTTTAACGAAGATGAATTTTAATTTTTGATAAGCGGTTTTTCAAATACCGCTTATTTTTTTAACAGTTCAATATTTGTGTTTGCCGCGCAAATAGCAATAGCAACTGCATCTGCAGCATCGTCTGGTTTTGGTGTATCTTTTAATCCGAGTATTGACTTTACCATACTTTGAACCTGTTTTTTATCTGCTCTGCCATAACAAGCAACAGATTGTTTTACTTGCAAGGGAGTAAATTCAATAATTTTTAAATTGCTTTTTTGGCATTCTAAAAGCAGTACTCCTCTTGTTTGAGCTACTTTTATTGCTGTTTTTAAATTTTTAAAAAAGAAGATATCTTCAACAGCAACCAAATTGGGATTGTATTTTTTTATGATATTATTTATCTTTTCAGATACTTCTTTTAGCTTTTCTGGAGTGCTCTTTTTTTTAGAATTTTTTATTTCAATACACTCATATCCTAAAAGCTTCAGTTTTGAACCGTCTTTTTTTACAGCGCCTATTCCTATTAATGTTTCTCCTGGGTCTATTCCTAAAATTACCATTTTGGTTTAAAAGTTTATATTTGAATAAATTTCCTGAACATCATCGTTTTCATATATTTTTTCAAATAGGTTTATTATTTTTTCTTTTTCTTTTTGGTCGGAAATTTCTATTGGATTTTTTGCCACAAAATCAAAACCACTTTCTTTTATTTGATACCCTTTTTCTTCTAATGTTTTTGTTGTTTTGTAAAGGTCTTCTGGTTTTGTTAAAACAACTGTCTCTTCACCTTCTTTTTTTATGTCTTCTGCTCCTGCATCTATAGCATCAAGCTCCAAAGTTTCTTGATCTTTGTCTTTTGAGTTTATTATTATCTTTCCAAATTTATCAAAAAGCCACATAACAGACCCTTCTTGGGCAAAACTACCTCCATTTTTTGACAAGATTGACTTTAAGTCTTGGTTTGTTCTGTTTCTGTTATTTGTTATTGTTTCTATTAAAAATGCTGATTTTGCAGGACCATATCCTTCGTAAATTATAGTTTCAAAAACCTCTCCAGAATCTGGAGAACCTCTTTTTATTGCTCTTTGTATATTGTCTTTTGGCATGTTTGCCGCCCTTGCCTTTGCTATTGCTGATCTTAACTTTGGGTTCATTTCAGGATCTGGTCCTTTTTCTCTTGCCGCTACTGTTATTGCGTTTGCAAGTTTAGTAAAAACATTGGCTCTTTTTGCATCTTGAGCCGCTTTTTTATGTTTTATATTTGCCCATTTTGAGTGACCAGCCATAATTTTTAATTAAGCTTTAAGTGTTTGTATGCTTTTTCTGTTGCTATCCTTCCTTTTGGTGTTCTTGCTAAAAACCCAATTTGCAAAAGATATGGCTCATAAACTTCTTCTATCGTATCTGCTTCTTCTAAAGTTGATGCCGCTATTGTTTTTAAACCAACAGGACCGCCGTTATATTTTTTTATTATAGTTTCAAGTATTTTTATATCAGAAGAATCAAGGCCGATTTCATCTATCTCCATAAGCTTTAAGGCCTTTTTTGCTAAACTTTCTGTTATTGTGTCTGAGTTGTTAACTTCTGAAAAATCCCGAACCCTTTTTAAGATTCTGTTTGCTATTCTTGGGGTTGATCTTGAAGCTCCAGATATAACATCAAGCGCGCCCTCTTCTATTTTTATATCTAGAATTTTAGCAGATCTTTTTATTATCTTTTTTATATCTTCTTTTGAATAAAAATCAAGTCTGTAAATTGCTCCAAACCGAGATCTTAAAGGAGAGGATAAAGACCCTATTTTTGTTGTTGCGGCAATAATACTAAATCTTGGAAGTTGAAGTTGCAGTGTTTTTGCAGAAGGGCCTTTTCCTATTATTATATCTAAGACATTGTTTTCCATTGCAGGATATAAAACTTCTTCTATTGATCTGTTTAGTCTGTGTACTTCATCTATAAATAAAATATCTCCTTCTTGAAGTCCAGTTAAAATAGAGGCAAGATCGCCAACTTTTTCTATTGCCGGCCCGGAAGTTATTTTTATGCTTGCTTGGGCTTGTTTTGCTATTAAGTTTGCCAAAGTTGTTTTTCCAAGTCCGGCAGGACCGTAAAGCAAAATATGGTCTATTGGCTCGTTTCTTTTGTTTGCCGCATCAATTAAGATTTTTAAGTTATTTTTTGTTTTTTGCTGGCCAATATACTCGTCCCATTGCTTTGGACGCAACGCTATATCAAATATTGTATCGTTTTTTTTGGGTATTGACATTTATTTTTTTATCATTATAATGTAGGCTTGTTAGAAAGGAAATAGTATTGACAATATTTTATTTTTGTGGTAATATAATAACACCTTAAAAATCCATTGATCTGTAGGTAATTAAGGCTTGTTTTTGTAAATATGCCTTAATTGGAACAGTATTTAGATGGGTACTTTGGCTACGGCTGGGGTATGCCTCTTGGCTGTTCTTTGCTCTGGACTCCCAAAGCCAGAGTGTTTACCTACAGATCAATGGATTTTTATTTTTTAGTCACTCTTTGGACTTCTTCTAAAGTTGTGATTTTTTGAAGAACTTTCAAAAAGCCATCTTGCCTCATTTGTATCATACCATTTTTCTTTGCTATTTCAATTAGTTGTTTTTGGGTTGGTTCTGATATGATAATCTCTTCAGCTTCTGAGTTTATTGTAAATATTTCAAATATACCAACTCTTCCTTTATATCCTGTGTTGTTGCATTTTTCACAGCCAACAACTTTTGGCACTTTTGTGTTTTTATTTATCTGTGGTGGAGAAGGAGCTTTTTCTGGAAGATCTTTTAATGTTTCAGATATTATTTTTACTTCATCTTCAGTTAAATTTCTTTCTTCTGAGCAATATTTGCATATTCTTCTTACAAGCCTTTGGGCTATTATTGAGTTTATTGCTGGCGCTATAATATGCGGATTTAAGTTCATATCTATAAGTCTTAATATTGCAGAAGGAGCGTCGTTTGTATGCAGGGTTGAAAAAACAAGATGTCCTGTAAGAGCCGCATGCAAACCTATGTCTGCTGTTTCTGAGTCTCTTATTTCTCCAACCAAAATAACATCAGGATCTTGTCTTAAAATAGATCTAAGTCCAGAAGCAAATGTATAGCCTTTTTCAGGATCAACCTGGCTTTGAGATATTCCTTCTATGTGGTATTCAATTGGATCTTCTATGGTTATAATTTTAATTCCGGGGGTATTTATTTTTTTTAAAAAAGAATACAAAGTGGTTGTTTTTCCAGATCCGGTAGGTCCGGTAACAACAATAAGCCCGTTTGGTTTTTTTAGCTCTTCTTGAATTGTTGCAAGATCATACTCAGAAAGCCCCAAGTCTTCAACAGAAACAGAAAGTTTGTCTGGGTTAAGTATTCTTAAAACAATAGACTCTCCATTTGGTCCCGGTAAGACAGATGTCCTTATTTCAATTGATTTTTTATCTGTTGATATGGAAAATCTTCCATCTTGAGGGGTGTCTGTTATGTTTATTTTTAACTCAGAAAGCAGTTTTATTCTGTTTAAAAGGTGGTTGTAAGTAAGAAGCGGTATTTGGGTCACTTCCTGAAGCATGCCGTCAATTCTAAATCTTATTCTTGCGTTTTCTTGCTCTGGTTCTATATGCACATCGGAGCTATCCAAACTCAAAGAAGCAGATATTATAAGCTCAAGTATCATAGAGGTGTTTTGCAGGTTTGCGCTTTCAAATATTTTTTTGAAATCAGAAACGCTTTTTATTTTTTCCTGTATTTTCCATAGGTTTTCTGGAGTTATTTCTAGTTCTCCTGTTAAATCGTCTTCTTTTTTTGTTGCTGTTGCATAAAACTCCCAAGCTTTTTTTAAGCTTTGCAAAGAGACTAAAAACAACTCAATATCAAAACCTCTTTTTTTAAGGCTTTCTATCACAGAAATGGTTCTTGGGTTTTTTGGGTTTTTTACACAGACTTTTAAGCTAAAATCTTTTTTGTCAATGATGGCAAGTTCGGCGTTTCTTGCTGTGCTTTCGTCAATTAGGGTAAGCGCATCCACATTTATACTTTGGGTAAGTAGGTTAACATAAGGTATCCCAAGCTTTTGGGCCATTATTATAGTAAAGTTTTCTTCTTCTTTTCTTCTAAGCTCTTGGAACTTTTTTAGCTCTTTGTCTTCTTTTTTAAATAGATCAGACATTTTGTTTTATTAATTTTATAATCTTCTTTTCTGCTTCAGAAAGCGAGTTTGCCAAAACAGAAAATAAAGCATAATCTTTTTTAGAAATAAATACATCAGAAAGCTTTTTGTTTTTTGAAACAACAAGAGCTATATACTTTATCTTTTCTGTTTTTTTTGGAGGTTCAACCAAGATAAAAAAGCAGGTGTTTTTTGGAATTAAAAAGCTCATATCTATTATATCAGAAATAAGCTCATTTGAAGATAGTTTTAAATTTTCAAGCTCAAAGTTTGGTATTTTTGATAGAATTACATTTTCTGAAACATAAGAAGAGTTTTTAAATATAGTTTCTGCTATTTTTGGGTTTTTTATGCTTTTTTTGTGTATTTTTTTAAGCACTTTTTCATATTCTGCGTTGTATTTTAAAAGATAAAAGATCAATTTAAGCAGTTTGCTGTTTTTTTTGTTTGGCTCTTTTTGTATTTCGTATAAAGCAGAAGCAAAGATATTGGTTGATATTCTCTCACAAAGATTTACTTTTAGCTTGTGCGCTAGCTCAAATACAAACAAAGAATAAGGATTTTTTCCAACAAAAACTAGATCAGCCTCTTCTAAAATATCACTATTTTGGTTAAAAAAGTCCTTTATATGGCTTTCTGCTTCTGCTCCAAACACAATAACAAGCCCAAAAGGAGGATTTAAAAACTTTGTTGAAACTATGTCTTTTGGCAAACCATTGGTTTTTGGGTTTAAATGAATTTTTATTTCATTTTCTGTTTTTTCATATCTTAATTCTTCAATTTCTTCTGTCTTTTTTATTGATATGTAAAAATTTCCTTTACAGATAGGCTTTTTTAACACTTTTTTTGGCTGGTGCAAAATATCAAAATCTGCCTTCTCTGAAATAACCTGGACATTTTTTCCTATCTTTTCCAAAGCCAAAGCCAGGCCAAAAGCCGATGCGCAAACCTCCATTTTTGCCTCTTTTGGCAGAACAACAAGTATATTTTCCTTTTCTAAAATTTTATCCTCTATATTTTTCATAGCGATAAAATACCGCATTTGAGATGTTTTAGCAACTATTGACTAATATTTATATTTATTGTATAATTTTTACATTAAAATTTTTATAGCTCTTTTTTTATTAGGAGGACTCAAAATGGCAAGATTTTTCTTTGTTGTGATTGTTTTGATGGTTGCCGGATGTGCAACTTATGAGATTGCCGAGGTTGACTCCTCTTACAATAGAGTTGTTTTTCACAACGACTCTCCGTATCTTATCAAGGAAGACGGAATATTCAATCGATGGATTGAGCCGGGGGAAACTGTATCGATTAACACAACTTGTTACGGCAGGTTCAAAGGATTGATGACTGCGTATCGGGTTTTTGGAAAGGATGTCAACACCGGAGCGTACATAAGGACAAAGTATGCTCAAAGGTGGTATTGGGTTTCTGTGGATGGAAAAAACACTATTTACAGAAACCAAAGTGTTGATGCTTGGGTGCGGGTTACGGAGTACTCCTTTCACCCAAACCCAAGGAAAGGATTTGTTAATTACATAACTCCCTCCTCCGGACCTTGCCATATGGGGCCGGAGATGATAATAAGAGGAGGATTCAGATAAAGCTTTCAACCCTGCCAAATCTGGCAGGGTTGACTTTTTTTTAAAAAGGTGTATTATACAATTAACCATTTTTCAGTACCCATCTCTGAAAAAAGTAATAAATTAAGAATCTCTCTAAAAAATATTAAACTTCAATTCTTCTCATATCTTAAAAAAGATTGAGCGGAAAAGGCGCGACAAGTGCCTGAAGTTTTCTATTTTTAGAAGTTTGCAAATTTTGCTTTTGGCAAGATTTGCTCTTTGAAGTAACAATTAAATAATATGACAGAAAAAAAAGAAAGCAGAAAACCTCGCAAAACAACGAAAAAAAGCGAGCAGAAAAAATCAACTCGTAAACAATCAGAACAAAAAACAGAACAGACAGCTAAGAAAAAAACCACAAAAAAAGCTGTTAAAAAATCTGTTTTAAAAAAACAACAACAGACAACAAAACAAAAAGAAACTAAACAACCAGAACAAAAAAAGAAGCCAACAGGCTCAAGATACGCTGTGAAATTGAAAAAAAGAATGATACCGGAAATTACTCACTTGCGGGACAGCGTAACAGAAAATATAAAACCAAGAAAATCCACAAAAAAATATGTTAAAGTCATACCAATAGGAGGCGTGGAAGAGATAGGAAGAAATATGATAGCTGTTGAGTATGGTGATGACATAATAGTATTGGATGCGGGGATTGAATTTCCAACAAGCGACCATCCCGGAGTTGACTATTTGATTCCAAATGTAAGTTACTTAAAAAAATACCAGCACTTGATAAGAGGGATAGTTATCAGTCATGGACACTTGGACCATGTTGGCGCTTTGCCTTATGTTATTGAAGACTTAGGAAACCCTCCTATATATACAACTGCATTTACCGCTTCTTTTATAAAGAAAAAACATGCAGAGTTTAGGCACTTGCCAACTCCAAATATTATAGAGGTTAAAAAAGGTGACAGAATGAAGTTTGGAAAAGAGGGTATGTTTTTAAGATTTTTTGGGGTTGAGCATGCTATTCCTGATTCAATAGGAACAATAATAGAAACAAAATTCGGAGATATAGTTTATCCGGGTGATTTTAAAATAGCAAGAGACAGAGACAACAATCCAATAGAAGTTGAAGAGTACGAACAGATGGGTAAAAAAGGAGTTTTGCTTTTGCTTTTGGAAAGCACAAATATTGAAAAGCCCGGATTTTCCGAAACCGATGAAGAAATAGCAGAAGGACTTGAGGAGGTATACTCACAAGCAGAAGGAAGGATAATAACAGCAACATTCTCCTCCCAAATAGAAAGAGTTGTAGATATTGTAAAAATATCAGAAAAACTTGGAAGGAAGGTTGCTATTTTAGGGTTTTCTTTAAAAACAAATTTGGAGCTTGCAAAAGAGCTTAATATCTTTACTCCAAAAAAAGGAACGATAATAGATCCAAAAGAGATAGACAACTATCCGGCAAACAAAATAATGATAGTCTGCACAGGAGGGCAAGGAGAGGAAAATTCCGCTTTGGTAAGGATAGTTAACAAAAAAGATCCTAAAATAAAAATTCACAAGGGAGACACGGTTGTTTTATCTTCATCTGTTGTTCCGGGAAACGAGAGACCGGTACAGATGCTAAAAGATAATCTTGCAAGACAGGGAGCAAAAGTGTATCACTACAGAACATCAAAAGTTCATGCTTCTGGGCATGCTTATCGGGATGAAATAGCTGTTTTGCACAGACTCATAAAACCTAAGTTTTTTATTCCTGTTCATGGATTTTACTTTAACTTAACAAAACACAAAGAGCTGGCAATGGAACTTGGTATGCCAGAAGACCATATAGTTGTTCCGTATCACAACGGTTCGGTGATATATGTAAACGACAAAGAGATTTTTGAGGACAAAGATTCGGCTATTCCGGCAAATTTTGTAACGGTTGATGGACTTGGAGTTGGCGATGTCAAAGAGGTGGTTTTGCGGGACAGAAATATACTTGCTCAAGATGGAATATTTGTTATTTTTGCTGTTGTTGATGAAACAACCGGAAAAGTGAAGACATCTCCGGATATAATCTCAAGAGGATTTATTTATCTAAGGGAAAACCAAGAGCTTTTGCACGAGGTAAGAAGGATAGTAAGATTTACCATAGAGTCAAATACCAAAGTCCACCCAATAGATGTAGGTTTTATAACCGAGCAAGTAAGAGAGGAAGTTGGAAAATTTTTATGGCAACAGACAAAAAGAAGACCGATGGTTTTGCCGGTTATAGTGAGGGTTTAGATTAAATAAAAAAAGCCAAAGGAGGATCCCTTTGGCTTTTAAGATATTTACAAAATGTTTTGCAATAGTATTATTTCTGGCTTTACCAGCTCCTCTTCTAAAATATTCAATTTACTCACGCCACTTCGTGGAGCATCCAAAAATATTGCTATATTTCCTTTCCATATTTTTAAAAAAACAGGAATAGACATTCTAGTTTTTCCGGTTGAAGGATCGGCAAGAAAAATAGTACCATTTTTAACCCCTCTTAAAACAGAGAAATGTTTATAATCTCTTGTTTCAAGATATACCAGTATTGGTCTGTCTATTTTTAAAATCATCTCCTTTTTTAATTTTACAGCGTAAACTTTATATCCTAAGCTTTCCGACAAATTTTTTAAATCTAAAACAGAAAGCCCTTTTTCTATGACTTCTTTCTGTTTTTCTTTTGGGAGACTTTCTATAAAATCAGAGAGCATCTCTTTTTCTTCAAATGAATCGTCTCCAAAATGATATTTAAAAAGTGTAAGCAAAGAAGATATTCCACAAGAAAAATCATATTTTTGCATTACAACATTTTCTTCTTTTAAACCTACAAATGTTTTTATTTTTCTCTCCTGTTTTTGTTTTATCTCCGCAGATGTGCAAGAAGTTAAAAAAATAATTGTTATTATTAAAGCAATCTTTTTCATGTTACAAGCTCCAAGAAAATGATATTCCAAAAGTACTGTCTGAAGAACTTTCAGAAAGACCAAAGGACACCAAAGGTTCAATAGAGAAATTCTTATTTACAGTATAAGTCTCTCTAAGTGTTAATGTAGAAATTGGAACCAAAGTTGACTTATCACTTGATATTTCATTTATTGAGATTTCTCCTCCAAAAGCTATTTTATGATTCACCGCAAAAGCAGAACCAAATCTAAACCCGTAAGTATTTTTTTCGTTCCCTCCAAATAAACGGGTGAAAGAAACACCCCCATACAAAACAACAGGATCAACTGACTTTATAGCCGTTAAATTCATGGTGGACGAATTATATTTTACATACTTATCATTTAAAGCCTTTGCGAAAGAAAAAGAACCTACAATTTCCGGAATATCAACACCCTGTCTTATCAGAGTCTTTTTAGCGCCTAAAACAATATTTGCTAGACCAGAATAACTTTCTTGCTTATCGCTTTCAAAAAGAAAATCATACTGCTTTGTCTTTGTGTAATTTATTGGCAATGAAGAGAAAATTTCAACACCGCCCCCAACACCAAAAGAGTACGAAAAAGTAGAAGAAAACACTCTTTGGCTTACCGAAGTTGTAAGCGCTTTTTGTTCATTGTTTGTGATAGTAAACAATGCTCCAATCCTTTGATTTCCTTTTTGCAAAAGTACAGTTGTATCTCTTAAGAAAAGGAGGTGACTTTCCATAGAAGCATCTTTTTCTCCGATTGTTTCTTCTGCAAAAACAGAAAAAGATAAAAATAAAAAAATACTCGGTATTATTAAATTTTTAAAGTGCATTTTGAAGCTCCTGTGTTAGTTAAATTTACTTCTCAAGAAAAATAGCACAAAAGCTAAAAATGCGCAAATTTGCAGAAAAATAAAGAATATGATAGTATTTTATTGGTTGCAGACGGTCTGCAACTGAAAGCCGAAAAAGGCTTTTTTTTATATTTTTCAAAAACTCAAAAGGAGTTTAGAAAATGCAAAAGAGTATAATGTCCGTACTGGTGGCGTTTGCTATTGTTCTTTTCATATCTATGCCAGCACAAGCTTCGTCTCAAATTGACGACGGCTTTACGGGTACCCCCCAATCGCAACCACTGCCTGTATTTATGCAGGACTTGGAGTTTACTCCAATGACCGAAGCCGAGATGGCGGAGGTTAGAGGGGAGGCTTGGTATATAAATCTAATTACAGGAGCTTTAATTGGAACGGGGACCATGATGGCAATTTATGGGGATGCATATTGTACTAGCTGTGTTCCTTGGTACATTCCTTGGTTTTTAAAACCAATTAGCGAAGGACCAAATCCATGAAGTAATTTAGTAGTTTTTAGGGATGGCTAATTAGTCATCCCTAATTCATTATACAAATATGATTAAAAAAATTATATTATCATTTTTTAAAACATTTAAAGATTTTTTAGTTATGGTAATCGCTCAAATAATAGCAGCTATTATATTTTTTGCTATTAGTTTTTTTCTATTAAAATACCTTGATTTAAATCTAAGCAGTTTAGCAGATGAAAATAAAATAATATTGTTTATTTTAATTTTCTTTTATCTTATTTTTGCTGGCTTTATTGCAAATTTAATAACAAAAAATAGAAAAGGCAAAAAGCCCTTTTAACAAAAAATAAATTTTATAATATCACACTGGTTGCAGACGGTCTGCAACTGAAAGCCGAAAAAGGCTTTCTTTTATATTTTTCAAAAACTCAAAAGGAGTTTAGAAAATGCAAAAGAGTATAATGTCCGTACTGGTGGCGTTTGCTATTGTTCTTTTCATATCTATGCCCGCACAAGCTTCGTCTCAAATTGACGACGGCTTTACGGGTACTCCCCAATCGCAACCACTGCCTGTATTTATGCAGGACTTGGAGTTTACTCCAATGACCGAAGCCGAGATGGCGGAGGTTAGATGTAAAATACAGAAACGGCAATAAGAAGATTTATCATATCAGCTATTGATCTTACAACCAGATTCACATTTTCTTTTGGATATACATCTTTATCTTCTTTATCATCAACCGACTTCCTTGTCAGGTTAAAGGAGGTATGCCCTTATCCGATAAAGCATATTCAAACAGACAACGGCATGGAATTTGAAAGATATTTCAGAAAAGCCATAGAAAAAAGCAGAATAACACACTTCCATAACTATCCGAAACAGCCGAAGATGAACGCTTACATAGAAAGATACAACAAAACTGTGCAAAAGCAGTTTGTTGACAGGCATATGCATATTTTATTTTCAGATATTGAAAAATTCGCATATGTGGCGGACTTGTATTACGGGCTTTTGTTTTTTGGCTTTTTTGATATAATTTAAGCATGATAATACACATAACACAAAGAATTCTTTGGCTTGTGCTTAAACCGACGCTGGGTGTTTTTATAAAATACAAAATTTACGGAAAAGAAAATTTAAATATAAAAGAACCGGTTATTATTGTTATGAACCACAAAAGCGCATTAGATGCATTTTTGTTTGGCGTTAACCTTTCTTTGGGTTCTAATATTTGGCCGATGAGATTTTTTGTTTCAACAAAGGAGTTTAAAACTCCGATTCTGAGTTTTTTAAATAGTATAAAATTGATAGATTTAGCTTATGCTGTTTTTGGGCATTTTTATGTTATAAAAGGAGCGGGGCTTGATGTTAACTTAAAAAAACCGGTTGAATTTTTAAAAAAATCAAAAAAAGGTTCAGTTGTTATTTTTCCGGAAGGAGAAAGAGTTTTTGAAAAAGACAAAATAAGAAAAGGAAAAAGAGGTGCGGCAGCGCTTGCTATAGCTTCAAAAAGAAAAATTTTACCTGTTGCCATAAAAAACAGCCAAGGAAGAAAAATTTACAATTTCTGGAAAGAGCCAGTTATCATAAATATAGGAAAGCCATTTTTGCTTCAAGATCTTGGCGGATCAAGAGATCAAAGATATAAAAAAGAGACCGATGTTATTATGGAAAAAATTAAGGAGTTGTATTTTAGTGTATAAAATTATGAATATAAAAATAGACGACGATCCTAATATTAATTATGAAAAAGTGACATTTTGGGGTTTTATTTTAAGGTATCCCATTGTTTTTATATTGAATAATTTACCTGCAAAAACTAGGAATTTAATAAAAAAAAGTCACGTTTCTGCAAAAAAAGTTATAGAAACAGCAACAACGCATGAAGCTATAGAAGTCTTGTATAAATTTGGCGAACCTCAAAAATCAAGAAATTTATTACAAAAAATATTTCATCGTATATGGTTTAGCACATATAATTCAAAGGCTGTAAGGAATAGATTAAGAATGGTTACCCGTGAGCTTAGAAATTCAATAAAAGAGCATAGTCTAAGGGGAAAGAAAGTTAAAATTTTAAGTATAGCATCAGGTTCTGCAAGAGCTGTTTTGGATGCTGTGTTTGATAATGAGCACTTAAAAGAAAACGGTGTAGAAATAAATTTTTTAGACAAAAACCCAAAAGCTAATGAATATAGTAAAGGTTTAGTTTCTATTAGGAGTTTTCCAAGTAGCTATAAATTTAATTGGATAACAGACACTGTAAGTAACTTTCCAAAATATATAAAAAATCCTGTAAACATAATAGAGGTTGTTGGACTGTTAGATTATTTTGATAATGATGCTGTTAAAAAGATAATGAAACTTGCATATGAAAACCTTGAAAAAGACGGTATTTTTATAACTTCAAATATAGTAGATAATTTAGAGTGTAAATTTGTAACAAATGTTGTTGGTTGGTGTATGCTTTATAAGCGTCCAGAAGAATTCTTTGAAATAGCAACAGAGGTTGGGTTTATGCCTGAAAACATAAAAATTTTGTATGAACCTCTTAAAATTCATTTTGTAATGATTGCAAAAAAATAAATTATCATGGATTTACAAATTCAAATATTATTTATTGTATCAATATTAAATGTTGCTTTTAGTTATTTTATTATAAGAGGGGCAAGAAAAGATACATTAAGATCTTTGTTTTCTTTGTTTGTTTTGTCTGTAGGAATGTGGTCTTTTGGTTTGGCTCTATTTATGAACACAGATGATCTTAATCTTGCGCTTAGGTATTCTATTTTATATTACATGGCTCCAGCTTTTGTTGTTCTTACTTTTTTGTATTTTGCTTTATTTTTTTTGAAAGAAAAAATAAAAATAAAAG
>JALTWS010000023.1 GCA_027048495.1 Candidatus Azambacteria bacterium | reverse complement strand
TTATTTGTTATCATATGTGTAAAGCGTAGCACATAGTCTGCGATGCTCAAGAAGCCTTTTTGAATTTATTGAATTGAAGCATAAGTTTATTTCTTCAAAAATTCCCATTTTGAAGTGAACTTATGCAATACGACACGAAAAAAATAAAAGATACGACATGAAAACCCACTTAGTGGCCTTGCATAGCGGTCCGACCACTAAATTTTTTAAATAGAAAAAGCGGCGCTTAGATAGCTCCGCTTGAAAGGTTTTTTGCCTGCTGAAAGGAAATTTCTTTTGTTGTTATCTTTTTCTTTTTGTTTTTGATGCTGACTTTCACTATCAGCACATTGTCCCCGTTTTTTAACACAAACTTGTCGCTTGTGTTATTATTTTTGAGCGGAATATAAAATACTTGCCTTGCTTTGTTGTCAAAAGCAAGTTCACCGTTGCGAGGTCTTTTTATAACCTCTGTGAAGTTATCAGGGAAAAAATCCATTTTTATTCCATTTGCCTGAATGTAAGAATTTTTTTCTTCAAAATGAAGAGTCAAAGTCTTTGGAATAAAAAAATAGATGGACGAAATGCTGCTTTTTTGGCAAAATACCTTAACCAAAGGAATATCTTCTTTGGGCTGCAAGGCAGAACAACCAAAAACCACAAAAATAAAAAGAACAAGAAAAAGAACCTTTGTTTTTACCACTTCAAAACCCTCCTCTGAAAAATACAAAATCAAACTACTTATACAACAAAATTAAACAATTATCAAATCAATACTAAAAATCACTATACCAAAAAAAGAAAGGCAGATCGCGGTCTGCCTTTTGAAATTTTTCAAGCGCCTTTTTTTTGCTTCCGAAACTCACGAAGCCCGGCTTCGTAAGTCCCGAAATGGCGTATCATGTTCCACAACAGATGCGGATGTTTCTCCGCAAGGAACACCACGCCAAGGCGCTTTGAAGCTCCTCTTTGCACCTGTAACAGCCCATAAAACAACTGGTCCGGGCAAAGGTACACATGCGTGCCGACACTCTTGCCGTCTCGCGTAAGAAGCAAGTGCGCCTCAAAGCGAGTGTGACATTTCGGGCACTCGGTTGTGAAGTCGGTCGGATCGCTTCGCCACCCTGCACGAACATCATCCTCGGTCATGTCGTGGCCACACTTCGGACATGTGCTGTCTGGTGTAATGACCGTTGAATCGATCATTTGACAGACATGCCGAAGTGAAAGTTCGTGCCGAATTTCCAGCCGGTGTGAAAGTCCAATGCCAATCATTATAAACCTCCTATATCATGCTGAATTGAAAAATAATCAAAGAACTATGTTTTGATAACAAAACATAGTTTAACAAAAAAGTCAAGTTTTCCGAATGGGAATGGAGTAATATAAAACAATTATGTGAAAAAAGTTCCAAAAATTAATCACCACAAAAGAGTAAAACAAATAACAAATTTTGTCGTGCCATCAAAAACTGACAAGGTTGCTTTTGGTGGTTTTTGATTGGCTTTTTATTTTTTATAAGCATCTTTTCTGTGTTTTATAGAGTATATCGTAATTATTTTGTTTTCTTTTTCAAATAAAATTCTAAAACTTCCTTTTCTAACTCTATAACCTTCAAATGATGTTTTGAGTTTTTTGACATCTAATTTTTTATTAAAAGGGTTTTCTTTTAAATTCTCAATTACAGTAAAAATAAGTATTTTGTTTTTTTCTGAAAGACATTTGAAGTCTTTTTGAGCAGTTTTTGTAAATTCTATTTCATACTGCATACTTATTGGCAGATATATTTATTTTTAATATCATCCCATTTTATCCTTTCACCACTATCATTCTTTTTAAGCTTTTCCAGCTCTTTTGCATCCTGATAATCTTCGTAAAATTCTACAAGATCATTATATAAGTCAACATCCAAAACAACTCTTAAATCTTCACCCCGATCAATAGACACAACCAAAGGCTCTTTTTTTGCATCTTTTAAATATTTAGAAAGATGTTTTCTTAACTCAGAAATTCCTATATTTCTTTTAATTTTTGTTAACATATATTTGTAATATTAATTGTAATATTTACTGTACATTTAATTGTAAGGTAAAACACAAAACAAATCAATACTCAAAATCAATTATTCCTTCGTCCATATCGTCTTTGAATTTAAATTCGTAAGTCGGGTATTGCACAAACTCCACCAAATCTTGCGGTATGTCGTAAAGAAACCTTGAAGGCGGATTTGTTTCTGTTTTGCCAAAGATATTTCTTTTCTCAGTGTGTAAAAGATAAAGATGTTTTTTTGCTCTTGTTAACGCCACATAACAAAGCCTTCTTTCCTCTTCCAGCTCCTCATGCGATTCTTTGCTTTTTGAGTGAGGAAATATTCCATCTTCCATTCCTAAAATAAAAACAACATCAAATTCAAGCCCTTTGGCGGCGTGCACCGTCATTAAATTTACCACCGGTTTTTTTTCATCTACTTCGTCCTGATCCGAAACCAAAGCAGTATCTTCCAAAAATTTTGCTATAGCGTCTTCTTGCGCATCATAAGCGGAAGCCACAGAAACTAATTCCAAGACATTTTCCCATTTTGCTTGTTCCTGTTTTGTGTTTAAAACCTCCTCCATTTTGCTTTTTTTAGCAATTTGTCTTATCAAAGCAGAAAGCCGCATTGTTTTTGCGTCTTCTCGCAAAGAGTCTATCATTTTGAAAAACTCAGCAAGATTCTTTGATATTTCGTTTTTTTCAAAAAAATTTTCAAGCGCCTTTTTACCTATGCCCCTTGCTGGGGTATTTACTATTCTTTTGAAACTCACAATATCGTTTTCGTTGTAAACATATCTTAAATAAGCTATGATATCCTTCACTTCTTTTCTTTGGTAAAACTTAAATCCGCCTATTATCTTGTAAGCAAGCCCGGCTTTTAAAAACTCCTCTTCAACAACTCTTGACTGTGAGTTTGTTCTGTACATAACAACAAAATCAGAAAGAGGCCTTTTCTCTTTTTTTACCAGCTCTTTTATTTTTTTTGCGATAAATTCGGCTTCTTTTTTTTCTGAGGATGCCAAAACAAGATTTATCTTTTCTCCCTTTTGGTTTTTTGTAAAAAGGTTTTTTTCTTTTCTGAATTTATTTTTTGAAATTATCCCATTGGCGGCAGAAAGTATATTTTGGGTTGAGCGGTAATTCTCTTCTAAAATAACAACTTTTGCGTCAGGATAGTCTTTTTCAAAATTAAGTATGTTTTTGTAGTCTGCTGCGCGCCAGCCGTATATTGCTTGGTCATTGTCGCCAACAACACAGATGTTTCTGTGTTTTTTTGCAAGAAGCTTTATCAGCGTATATTGGGCAGAGTTTGTGTCTTGATACTCGTCAACAAGTATGTATTTAAATCTGTTTTGATACTTTTCCAAAACATCATCGTTTTTTAAAAGCAAAACAACAGCAAGCATTATGATATCATCAAAGTCAACCGCATTGTGCTGTTTTAAATGCTCTTGATATTCTTGATAAACTTTAAAAACTAAGCTTGAGAAAAATCCGGATGCTTCTTTTTGGTAATCAGCCACGCTTTTTAGTGCACTTTTTAAATTTGATATATGCGATTGAAAAACTCTTGGCTTGAATTTATCTTTGTCCAAGTTAAGCTCTTTTAATATGTTTTTTATCAAAGAAATTTGGTCATCATCATCAAAGACAACAAAATTTTTCTTATACCCCAAAAGCTCGGCATTTTCTCTCAATATTTTTAAGCATATAAAATGAAATGTCCCGATGTTTAATCCTTTTGCGCTAAAGTTTTTTTCAGAAACCAAAGAAAAAATCCTACTTTTCATCTCGTTTGTGGCTTTGTTAGTAAAAGTAACTGCAAGTATATTTTTGGCGTCCACTCCGCTTTCTATTAAATATGCTATTTTATGCGTAAGCACCTTTGTTTTGCCAGATCCAGCTCCAGCCAAAACCAAAAGCGGCCCATTTTTTGCCAGGACCGCTTCTTTTTGAGGATTATTTAGTGTGTCCAAAAGTGTGGATTGTTTCATTGACTTTGCAAGCTTTTTTTGTTAGTTTTATTATATACCAAAAACAGCTGAAATGTCTATTTTTCTAGTTTTTCTGAAAGATTATTAATATACAAACTATCGATACTCAACCAGACAATTTTGATCCGCACCCTAAAAAATCGGATCAAATACATATTCGTTTGTTAAGTTTCTTTGTTGTGTTAGGCAAAGGAGTTTTTTTGTTTATCAAAAAATTTTTTAGAATTATAACGCTAAATTTTACCTATACATTTGTTTTTGCCGCATTTTTGCTTGTATCTTATGTAAATTATTTAGAAAACACAGGAAGAGCAGATCTGTTTAACTTTGCCTACACTAAATCTGAAATACTAAAAGCAACTAACACCCGAGCGTCTGTTATAAGCATAAAAGACAGCAATTACGATTCCTTAGTTTTTGATCAGTCAGAGCTTCAGCCAAAAGGAGGTCCTTCAGATATTGAATTTGCTGATATAAGCACCACTGGGGACGATTCTATGGCTCCTGTTTTGCCTGCTTTGACAACATACGCAAGCCAAAACCAAAGAAACGAAATACTAACATACACAGTAAAAAAAGGAGATACTGTCTCACAAATAGCGGCAGAATTTGGAATAACAATAAACACTGTATTGTGGGCAAACAACTTAAAAGCTACAAGCTACATAAAAGAAGGACAGAAATTAAAAATACTTCCGGTTACAGGAATTCAGCATGATGTTAAAAAAGGAGACACTGTGCTTGCAATAGCAAAAAAATACAAAGCAAAAGCATCTGATATAATAGCATACAACAAACTTCCTGCTGATGGATCATTACAAGTTGGAGAAACTCTAATAATACCAGATGGAGAAAAGCCAAGAACATATATACCAAAAAGAAGAACATACGCAAAAGCATATTCAAAATCAACAGTCAATTCAAGCAAATACTATATATTTCCAGTCAAAGGAAGAAAAACACAGGGAATTCACGGCTATAACGCAGTTGATATAGCAAACAGATGCGGAACTCCAATATATGCGGCAGCAGACGGAGTTGTAACCTCTGCAAAAACAACCCGTTCAAGAGCAAGACTTGGAGCTTCGGTTTTTGGAGGATATGGAAACCATGTAAGAATAAAACATCCTAATGGAACCTTAACTTTGTACGCTCACATGAAAGATGTTTTTGTAAGAACTGGACAATTTGTAAAACAAGGAGAACAAATAGGAACTGTTGGAGGAGGATTTGAATATATAAACGGAAGACTTTATAGAATGCGTGGCGCAGGAAAATCAACCGGATGCCACCTTCATTTTGAAGTAAGAGGAGCTCAAAATCCAATGGCAAAATATTGGAGATTCTAACAAATATAACAAATATTATACTTTGACTCTGTACTGCACTGCTTCTGCTAAGTGATGCATTTTTATGTCTTTGCTTTCTTCCATGTCTGCTATAGTTCTTGCAAGTTTTATTACTTTAAAATAGCTTCTGGTTGAAAGATTGTGTTTTTTTGATACATCTAGTAAAAAAGATTCTAACTTTTTTTCTAAAAAGCAATACTTGTGTATATCTTTTGCATTCATTTGAGAGTTGGTTGATATTTTTCCTTTAAATCTTTTTTGTTGAAAAAGCCTTGCTTTTTTTACCAGCTCTTTTGCTTTTTTTGTTTGATCTTTTTGGCTATCATTTCCAAAAGCAAGTTTTTTGTGATCAACTAAAGGAACATTTATATGTATATCAATTCTGTCCAGAACCGGACCCGATATCTTTTTTTTGTATTTTAAAATACTGCTTGCCGTGCAGATGCATTCTTTTTGATCTGTTTCATAATATCCACAAGGACAAGGGTTTTGAGTGGCAACCAACATTATATTTGCAGGATACGAAAAAGATCCCGATGATCTTGCTACTGTTATTTTGCGATCCTCCAGTGGTTGCCTTAAAGCATCTATAGCCTGCTTTGAAAACTCAGGAAACTCATCTAAAAACAAAACTCCGTTATGAGCCAAGCTCACCTCTCCGGGTTTTGCGTTTTTCCCTCCGCCAACCAAAGCAACCAAAGAAGCAGAATGATGTGGAGATCTAAACGGTCTTTTTGATATTAATTTGTTTTTTTGTTCTATTTTTCCAGCAACACTGTATATTTTTGTTGTCTCAATTTTTTCTTCTTCTGTTAGATCAGGCAATATGCTCAAAAACGCTTTTGCCAGCATAGTTTTTCCTGATCCGGGAGGGCCGGACATCAATATATTATGTCCTCCAGCGGCCGCAACACAAAGCGCTCTTTTTGCCTGCTCTTGCCCTTTTATGAAAGAAAAATCAATTTCGTTTTTTTCCTGATCGTTTATTTCATTTTTACCAATTTCAGGAACATTTATACTAAAAGACCCATTTAAGTATTCTACACACTCAAACAAAGACTTTACCGGAACTATTTTTATACCTTTTATTAAAGATGCTTCATAAAAATTTTCATACGGAACTATCACTTCATCAAATCCTTCGCTTTTTGCCAAAGATACGCAAGACAAAACTCCATTTACTCCCCTTACTTTTCCAGACAAAGACAGCTCCCCCAAAAACATTTTTCCCTCAAAATCAAAGCTTATCTGCCCAGACGCCAAAAGATAAGAAAGCGCTATTGGCAAATCATACAAAGAACCTTCTTTTTTTATATCAGCCGGAGCTAAATTTATAGTTATTTTTTGGTTTGTTTTTTTGGGATACTCAAACCCGGAATTTTTTATAGCAGAGTTAACTCTGTCTTTTGCCTCATCTATTGACTTGTCTGGCAAACCAACAATACAAAAAGAATGGAGACCAAACGATATGTCTGTCTCCACCTCTACCAATTTTGCATCTATGCCATATAAAGCTGAAGAAAAAACTTTTGCCGGCACTTTTTTAGCTAGCGTGGTTTATACAAGTTCTTGCTTCTGGATTTGCTTTTAATCTTTCGTATGAAATTTCTTCTCCGCATTCTTCGCATTTTCCGTATTCTCCTTTTTCTATTTTCTCCAGAGCATCGTTTATATCCTTAAGCCTTGACTCCAAACTATGTTCCAAAGGAACCTCTACCAAAAAATCTTCCACTTCATCTGCTTCTTCGTCTTTTTCAAAAACATCCGCTTTGAAGTCCGGATATTTTGGAGTCCATCCTTCTTTTTTGTCTTTTTGCGCAAACTCAGACAACTCTTTTTCTATTTCATCTCTTTCTTTTATTAAAATATTTTTTAATTCTTCTATTTGATTTTTATCCATACAAATCAAATTAATGTTTTATTTTATTATATATTTATTCTCAAAAAATACAAGCATACTAAACACAAGTTAACTAAGCAACTTTAGCTTTTCTTTTAAGTTTTTGCTGTACAAATACAAAACCTCGTCGTTTCTTGGTCTTGGCCAATGAAACATAAGCAAGTCGTCTTCAAACACAAGATGTGAAATTTTTTTTCCTTTTATCTTTTTTTGTATTCTTCTTTTTTGCCATGAAGATAACGCTCTTTCTAAAAAGTCACCAGCTTTTCCTTTTAAGACAAGCTCCAAAACTAACTTCAAAAAAGAGTAAAAAGAATTGCTCTTAATCTGCCTTTTTCTTAAAATATTTGGTTCAAAAAAGTAAAAATAATCTTTTACCCAGTTTAAATTCTTTTGAAAAAATAACAAAAACTTATCATTTCTATACACAGGAACCATTCTTAAAAAAATGTTCGCCGAAGCAATGTTTTTTACTTTTATTTGAGCGTTTTCACATACATAATAGTTAAGACATGCTCTGTCTTTTATCTTTTTTTTGTATCTTCTTTTCCCAAAAAAATGAAACAAAAAAACGCTAAAAGTTCTTACCGTCCATATTCTTTTTTCTTTTGTTATTAAAAAAAAGTCTATGTCGCTTCCTTTTTCTGTGTTGTTCATAGACAAAGACCCAGAAACCGCTACACTTTCCAAAAAAGGAATAAACCTCAACTTTTTTACTGCCTTTTTTGCCTTTTTCCATTTAAATATTGAAATTTTATATTTTATTATTCTTTTTGTATATTTATCATATTTTCCTTCAAAAAAATAAAAACCGTTTTTTTCAACTATTATATTTTTTCTTTTTAAATCCTCTATTGAGCTTAAAACATCGGAAAAACTAACAAAATTATATTTTTCTTTTTTATGTAAAAACTTAAATATTTCAAAAGCAGAAAGAGGCAACCCCCTTTCTGCTTCGTACAATGCAAGTGTTGATATTATGTTTTCTTGCATTTTATTTCTGCTCTTGAGTCTTAAGTATTGTTGCAAACATCATATCCTTTGAAGTAGCAACAATGAAATATTTGTCAGAAACTGCATAATCCAAACTTATTTCTGGAGTTATTAAGTTTATATACCTTTTGTCAAAATCCAAATATTCATTCTCAGAAAAAACTGGACTTTCTGGTATTGTTATAGGCTCTCCCATATAAAGCTGCTTTAGGTCTCCTATTGCTTGCAGTTCCCATGCTTTCATTTCTGAAAGAATGTTTTGTTTGTTTGTTATTGAAGCAACAAATCCATATCTTAAAACTCCGTCTAATTTGTAGCTTATAAACTCAAGCTTTTGGATTTCCTGCCAAATTCTGTCTGGCATTGAAAGTCCAAGCAAATCAAATAACTCTTTGTTTTGAATAAATCTTTTTTCTGTATCATTTGACAGCTTAAACAAATGTCTTGTTACCACTCCGTTTCCTGCTATTATCCTTGAATCTGCTTTAAGATTTTTTAAAAATTCGTTTCTATCCTTTACCTGCGAGGATGTTACTACTGTTTGGTCAAAAGAAATCAAAGGCGCAGGTATGGTTGGCTCCGGAACCTCCACAACAGTTTCTTCTTGTTGTTCTTGTTGTGGAGCTTGCGGCTCTTGCACTACCGGTTCTGGTATAGGTATTATTTCTGGCTGGTCAGTTGGAACAGCTTCTTGCTCTCCTGAAGGAGAAGATATAGGCTTTGGAGTGTTGTTTTTGGTTATAAAATAATACAAAAAACCTCCTACTGCCGCAATAACAACTAAAGCAACGGCAGATATTACCACCATAATAGAGCTTGATTTTTTCTCAGGAACTTTTATGTCCAAAGAGGACGCCAAAGAACTTACCTGTTCTGGTTTTTCTGTTTGTTCTTGAACTTCTTGGTTTTGTTGCGCTGTTTGTTCTTCTTGCTGGGTTTGGGTTTGGTTTTTTTGTTCTTCAGCGTTAGTTTTTGGCAATGCTTTTTTGAATTTATCCAAGCTGTCTATTTTTTGAACTTCCTCTAACGCCGGCTCTTTTACTCCTTTTGGTTTTCTGAACCTATCAAAAGGAGAAGACTTTTTTTCTGTTTTTATCTTATCTTGTACAGAAAAATCAGAAGCGCTTGGTTCTTTTTTTGCTTGAGAAGAAGACAAAGAAGAAGGAGAAGGAGGCTTTGGTATAGGGATATCCTGAGTTTTGTTATCAGACAAAACAGATGAGGTAGATTCTCCTGTAACACTGTTTTCTGTTTGTCCTTGCCCGGAAGACTTTTTTAAGTCATCTTGCATAGTATGGATTTTAACTTTTTTTTCGTCCACAACCGGCAAATCTGAAGGGGCTTGTTGATTTTTTTGAGGATCGTTATTTTGTGAATCCATAAATTACATTATAACTGGTTATACAAATATTATACTTTATATAACAGACCTCTACAAGGTTTTTTCCACAAAATCTTATTTTTTCTGTTTTGCGTCTTTCATAGAAAGTTGAACTCTTCCTTCGTCATCTATATTTATTACTTTGACAAATACTTTATCTCCTTCTTTTACAACATCTCTAACATTTTTTACCCTTTCATTTTTCAGGTTTGATATATGAACAAGACCTTCTTTTGAAGGAAATATTTCAACAAAAGCACCAAAATCCGCAACTTTTGTAACAGTTCCTTCAAATATATCTCCAATTTTAGCTTCTTTGGTTAAACTTTCTATTATTTTTATCGCTTTTTTGATGGCTTCATCATTAGTTGAGCTTACAAACACCCTGCCATCATCTTCAATACTTATAGAAACTCCTGTATCTTCTATGATAGAGTTTATAGTCTTTCCTCCTGCCCCTATAACAAGCCCTATCTTGTCAGGATCTATATTTATCATTTCTATTTTCGGAGCATATTTTGAAATGCTCTTTCTTGGTCCTGGTATTGCGGTTTTTATCTTTTCTATTATCTTTTCTCTTGCTTCTTTTGCCTGCTTTAGGGTGTCCCGAAGCATTTCTATTGTAACTCCGTCAATTTTTACATCCATTTGCAATGCAGTTATGCCATCTTCCGTTCCTGCCGCTTTAAAATCCATGTCCCCATGATGATCTTCAGGTCCTTGAATATCTGTTAAAACAACATAATTTCCGTCTTTGTCTGTCATAAGACCCATGGCTATTCCTGCGGCTATTTTTTTTATAGGCACCCCTCCGTCCATCAAAGCAAGAGAAGATCCGCAAACAGAAGCCATAGACGAAGATCCATTTGAAGAAAGTATTTCAGAAACAAGCCTTATTGTATAAGGAAAATCTTTATGATCAGGGATTATAGGCCTTAAAGCTCTTTCTGCTAAAGCTCCATGCCCTATATCCCTTCTTCCCGGACCTCTCATTGGGCCAGCCTCTCCAACAGAAAAAGGAGGAAAGTTATAATGATGCATAAAGTATTTTTTTGTATCTTCCTCCATAGTATCTATTATCTGAGAACTTGCAGGATCTCCAAGCGTCAACAATGTTAAAGCCTGTGTTGTTCCTCTTTTGAAAAATCCAGAACCATGGGTTCTTGGCAATATTCCGGCTTTTACATGAATTTCTCTTAATTCATCTGGTTTTCTTCCATCAGATCTTTTTCCTTCTTTTAAAATTTTCTCATGAGTTATTCTGTCAACCTCCTCTTCAAAAACCTTATCCGCCATATTCTTTGCATCTTTATCATCTTCGTGCTTTGTTTCTATGTATTCTAAAAGCTCGTTTTTCAAATCAGAAAGAAGATTCATTTTCTCCTGCTTTTGCGCTCCCTGTTTGTACAAAATATCTTCTATTTTTTCAGAAACTCTGTCTTTGATTTCTTTTATAAAATTTTCATCTGGTTTTTTAATGTCCAGATTTGCTTTTTCCTTTCCTATTTGTTCTATTATATCTTCCTGTTCTTTAACTAAATTTGATATCTCAAATTGAGCCACTTCAAACGCCTTTACTATATCTTCTTCTTTGACCTCAAACGCTCCTGCTTCCACCATATTTATTCTATCTTTTGTTCCGGCAACAACAAGATCCAGATCAGACTCTTCCATCTCTTTTTCTGTTGGGTTTATAATAAACTTTCCGTTTATTCTTCCTATCCTTACTGCTCCCACCGGCCCTAAAAACGGTATATCTGAAATACCCAAAGCCAAAGATGCCGCATTCATAGCCAAAATATCCGGCTGATTTTCCAAGTCAACGGATAAAGGTGTAACAACCACTTGAATATTATTTTTTATATCATGATCAAAAAGAGGCCTTAGGCATCTGTCTATTAGCCTTGAAGTTAAAATTGAGCTTTCTGTTGGCCTGCCTTCTCTTTTTAGAAACGATCCTGGAATTTTTCCGGAAGCATAATATTTTTCCTGATATTCAACATTTAAAGGAAAATAATTAAGATCAGACGGATTTTTACTCATAACAGCAGTACACAAAACAACTGTCTCTCCACACTCCAACAAAATAGATCCGTTTGCCTGTTCTGCCATTACATTTTTTTCAACTTTTATAACTTTATCTCCGGCTTTTAAAGAAAAAGTTTTTGATTCCATTTTTACAAAATGAGGCGTCTTTTGCTTGATGCTAAGATTTTAGACTACCTATTTTAGCTAGCCTACCTATCTTAGAACCAAGCTTCAAACACCTCTTTATTTAATAGTTTTTTATTTTTTACTTTTTAAAAGATATTTTTTAGGGTTTTCACAAAGATCTGTAAAATCATCCGCGGCTTCTTTTAGCATAGAAGATGCGCTTTTGGAAAATGCAACCACCTCCACCTGCTTTCCCATACTTTTTAATTGCTCCACCAAAGGCACAAAATCCCCATCCCCTGAACAAAGCACAATAGCATCCAAAGCCGGAGCCAACCTTAACGAATCAACAGTTATTGCAACATCCCAATCAGCTTTTTTCAACCCGCCAAAAAAAACTCTTAACTCTTTTTCTTTTGTCTCTATTCCAAGCTTGGTTAGCGCATCAAAAAATGTTTTTTCCTCGCCAGATTCTGTAGAAATAACATATGCTATAGCTCTTATCAGCTGTCTTTTGGCTATAGAAACTTCAAGAACTTCTTTGAAATTGACTTTTGATTTATAAAGGTTTTTTGCTGAATGATAAAGGTTTTGTATATCTAAAAATACACCTACTCTTTGGTTTGGATGTTTTATTACCGGCATAATAAACAAATAATTAAAAACAAGAAAATAAAACCCCAAAGGGTTTTATTTTCTTAAACCAAGCTTTTTTATTATAGAAGCATATCTTTTTTCGCTTTCTCTTCCAAGATAGTTAAGAAGCTTTTTCCTTTTTGCCACCATTTTAATCAAACCTCTTCTTGAATGATTATCCTTTGGATGAGCCTTTAAGTGCTCTGTTAGTTCTTTTATTCTTTCTGAAAAAATGGCAATCTGAACCTCCGGAGACCCTGTGTCATCTTTATGAATTTTCTGTTTTTTGATTATTTCTGCTTTTTTTTCTTTTTTTATCATTCTTTTGTTTTTGTTTAACTCTTAATAAAGATAACTTATAATATCACACTTTGCTCAAAAATGCAAGAGTAAAAACAATAAGACAATTTTTAAGCAAAAAGCCTTCCGAGAACAGTTCTCGGAAGGCTTTTTTTTAATAAACTCTGTATTCAACTTCTATTTTTTCATTTGTTTTTGTGTCAGCATATATGGGGATTACCTTTATTTTTGAGCGTTTTTGAATTCTTAAAACACAACACGCCCCTGTAGCATAAACCACCAAAAAATCCCCCTTTTGTCCAGAGTGAAAAACTATCCTGTTATTTAAAAGAAGCATGTACCTTTTTTCCATCTCCATTGCTTCTTTTTTTAAAAGGACAAACAAAGAATTTTTGCCCGCGCACCCAACACGCTCATAATTTGCGTAGGTAAAATTAACACGAGGCTCTATCCACCTAAACCCATATGCGTCTCTGCATAAAATAGAGTTATAGCAACCAACAGCCAAAACAACTCCTTTTTCCTCAAGCACAAACTCTTCTCTTATTAGAGTTGCAAAAACCAAAGCTTGTTTGTTTAGTATTTCCTTCCTTAAAAAGGCCATTTTTTTACCCTCTTTTTTGTTGGTTGAGATTTAAAAAGAACTATGTTAAAAATACAACACTAAAAATAATCTGTCCATACCACAAACCCGCCTAAAAACAGAATTCCTTTTCACTCACTCAACTCACGATCGTGAGTTGAGTGAGTGAAAAGGAGCAATAAGAAAAATTTGTTTATTTTTGACTGTAATCTTAAAACCTTAATAACCATATTTTAAAATACAATTTCTGAATTTATTAATTTGGGCGTAAATTTGTTTTTTAAAGACTCTTACTTTGAAATGATTTATATATTACACTTTGTAACATATTTAGCTTTTTTAAGTCTTCTTTTTTAAAGCAAAATGAATTCAAAAAAGTTTATAAGCTTATACGACAAATACGCAGATTCAATATACAGGTATATGTATTTTAGAGTCAGCGACAAAGACAGCGCTTGGGACCTAACCCAAGAATGCTTTTTGAAAATGCTAAATTATGCAAAAAACCCAAAAAACAAGATAAAAAACCCAAAGGCTTTGCTTTATAAAATAGCTAAAAACTTGCTAGCAGATTTTTTCAAACATCAACAAAAACACAAAACAGAAGATATAGAAAATATAAAACACAAACTAAAAGACGAGGTTGAAATAGAAGATATTTTAGAAGATAAAAACTATTTTAATTTGATAATAAAAGAACTTAACAATATGCCAGAAGACCATAAAAATTTAATTATTTTTAGGTATATAGACGGCTTATCGTTTTCTGAAATATCAAAAATAATGCAAAAAAGCCAAGTTAGCCTAAGAGTACAAGTGACAAGAATTATAAAGTCTTTAAGAATAAAACTAAGCCAAAGTTATGAAAAATAATCTTAAAAAATTAAAAAACATAAAACCGGACAAAAAACAAAAAGAGGAATTCAGAAAAATTTTAGCTCAAAAAGCAGAAATTGCTTTTGAGGAAAATAAAAATTTTTATTCTTTTACTTACATTTTTAAAAAAATGCCAAAGTTAACAGCAATATTTACAGCTTTGGCGCTTATTGTGTCCTTGGCTTCTGGCGTAGCATATGCATCAGAAAAAGCGCTTCCCGGAGAATCACTTTACAAAATAAAACGCGTAATGGAAGAAGCTCGGATTGTTTTAACTCAAGATGATATTAAAAAAGCTACGCTTTACCTTGAGTTTGCGCAAAAAAGACTTAATGAATTGCAAAAAATAGCAAACTCAGATTTGCCAGAAGAGGTTGTAATAAATGTCATAACAACATATCAAAAACAGCTTAAAAAAAGCGAAGAGGCCTTGCTTAAAAAACCAAAACCAGAAACCGCAAAAATTTTAGATTCTGAAACACAAAAAAACCAAATAAAAATAGCAAATCTTGCGCAAAAACTCAACAAACCTTTAAGCAAAAAACTGCTAAAAGCATACGAAGAAACTGAAAATACAAATGATAACGCAAATTTAATAATACTTACATCAATATCACCTGAAAACAAAGAAAATACAAAAACGGATCAAAACAAAAAACAAGACAATTCACCAAAAAACATAAAGGACAAAGGGTTTCTTAAAACAAAACCAAACAAAAACGAAAAAGACAACTACAAACAAAAACCTGACACAGAAAAAAAACAGATAAGCAAAAAAGCTACCCAAAAAATATTTTCTGTTAAAAGCAAGATAAATGAAATAAAAAAGTATTTAAGCGAAAATTCAAAAAAATATAATCTCAGTGAAGCTGAGCAAAAACTAAAAAAAGCAGAAACATTAATACAACAAGCAGAAAAAACCTTAAATAGCGATCCAAAAAAAAGCCTAAAGACCGCCATTTTAGCAAACAAGCAAATCCAAAAAGCAAAAAAAATAATAGAACATAAAAAAGAAAATGAAAATAATAACAAAGATAAAAATGAAGACAAAAAAGAATACGAGTTTGAATTTAATTTCATAAAAGACTCGTCAAACACAACCAGCAAACAAAAGCAAAAAGAAACCAAGCTAAAAACACCTGCTATACCAAAAGAAAAAAACAAAGAGAAAACAAAAGAAAAGAAAGAAAAAGACAAATATAACGATCCGTTTATCTCTCCTATTGAAAAAACAAACCAAAAAAGCAACAAAAAAGACAAAGACCACGACAAAAAAGAAAAAAAAGAAGAGGAAGATGACAAAAAAGAAAAAGACAAAGATTAAAAAATTTAAAAAAGCGCGCTTTAAATTAAAAAGCGCGCTTTTTTGTTTTTAACAAAAAACATACAATTACAAATACAGCTTTAAAAAATCCATCGTAAGTACTGCCGTAAGTACGGCGGTACTTACGATGGATTTTTATGAAATATCAATAACTAGACACACAAAATAAACAAATCTGCAAACAAGCGTATTCTCAAGTAATATTCAAGGTTTTTTGAGGGTTGAGCTTGACAAAAAGAAAAATATATACTCAAATTTAAACCATATTAATTGACAAAATTATAAAATAATTGTTTAATAAGCGCCCTCAAGAGGAATCGAACCTCTATTTCAGCCTCCGCAAAGCTGTGTTCTATCCATTGAACTATGAGGGCAAAAAGAAAAATATACAAAAAAACAAAAAAATAATTTGTTTTTAATCAAAAAATTTGTTAACCTTAACTAACAAGATACTTTAAGTGAGGTGTTTTGTTTCCTGAACAACAAAAGCAATATTTATCATAATACCGTTTTTTCAAATTTTTTACCAATTTTTTGATATGGAAATGAATAGGAAATTTCCTATTCAAAAAATTTCCTATTGAATTTCCATATAATTTCCTATTT
>JALTWS010000022.1 GCA_027048495.1 Candidatus Azambacteria bacterium | reverse complement strand
AATGTTTGAAGTGATGTCTCCATCTTCTGGATCAGAAGCAGTTGCTCCTGGATCAGTGAAAGCTGAACCAACCACTATTGTTATTGGATTGTCGCCAAGTAAAGTGATGACTGGTTTTTGGTTTTCAGAGTCATCTGTTGGCCCGTCACATCCTGGATCTGCAGGATAATCTGTTTTTCCGTCTCCATCATTATCTGCTTGGTCTGAACATTGTGGTTTTGGTCCTCCTGTAGCAGGAACAACTTCTACAATCCTTGTAACTTCATCAGCAGGATAGTTTTGTGAGTCTTTTACATTGTAAGTGATGGTATATGAACCAATAGTATTTGGGTCAACTGTATCTCCACCAACTACAATGTTTGAAGTGATGTCTCCATCTTCTGGATCAGAAGCAGTTGCTCCTGGATCAGTGAAAGCTGAACCAACCACTATTGTTATTGGATTGTCGCCAAGTAAAGTGATGACTGGTTTTTGGTTTTCATATATGTCAATAGCTGCACAAACAGGAAGAATACTATTTGGATTGCTCTTATCAGGATAAGCAGAATGAAAAGCCCGAACCTCATCAACATTACTTGGAATAAACAAATTAGTATTAACTTTTTCACTTATAACATTGGCATCATCAGGTAAATCAGAAATTGGAGAAGATGTTGCCACTATGTTTTCGTTGCTTTTGAAAACTAAAAACCAGCTTTCATTAGGCTGAGTATTGCTTTTGCTGGAGTGATCATCATAAGAAGAAAGGTATATATTATAAAATCCCGACTGAAGATTAGGATTTAAATGGATATCGCTAGACCTTGCTTTGTTTTCTGATTTATCAGACCTTAACCAAGCATTATCTGGAAAATTTATTATAATTCTGCCATTTTTCTCTTCAAATGGACACACTACAGTATCACTACTAGCATTTGCAATGTTATTCAAAGAAAACAAAAAAACAACGAAAACAACCAACACCAAAAAAGTTGCCTTTCTCAAAAGGTTTATTATTAAATTCATAGCAGCGTATTTAATTATTTATCAAGAGTTAATCTTAGAATTAAAATTAGAATTATAGTTATATAGCTCCAAAAAACAAAAATTCAATATTCAATCAACATAACAAGCCATCAAATAACAATGAACAACAAAAAACACAAAAGAGCAGTAACAATAATGACTTACATACTTAAAATCTTTTAAAAAAGAACATTCAATATTAAATTCTACTTTGATAATTAAAGAACAACAAAAGTTAGATTTTTTATATAAAAAAAGAACAATTAAAACCTAGAAAATGTACTAATAGGGTAAAATTTATATCAAAAATAAATTTAAGTCAATAGCTCAATATATATCACATAAAATATACAAAAGTTTATTTATGGGGTGAGCGACGGGGATCGAACCCGCGACCACTGGTGCCACAAACCAGCGCTCTACCAGCTGAGCTACGCCCACCATAGCTAATTTGATAAATTACCCTAACTTGCTTCCGGCGCTTATAAGTTTGTCCGGATGCACAAGCACAGCCTTTCCTTTCTCATCATGAGCCGCAAGAAGCATACCTTGGCTTTCAAGGCCTGCCAGCTTTTTGGGCTCCAAATTTGCAACTATTATTATTTGTTTTCCAATTAACTCCTCCGGAGAATAATATTTTTTAATCCCGGCTATTATTTGCCTTTTTTGGCCATCTCCCACATCTACCATAAGCCTCAAAAGCTTATTTGATTCTGGAACCTCTTTGGCCTCAAGAACCGTAACAACCCTTAAGTCAACTTTTAAAAAATCATCAAAATTTATTAAATTTTCACTCATAACAAATAAAAATAATTATTGCGTCCTCGGCAGGATTCGAACCTGCGATCTACTGCTTAGAAGGCAGTTGCATTATCCACTATGCTACGAGGACTTTTCAATAATTCACAAAATAACACAAAAATTGTCTATAGTAAAGAACTGGGTTATTGTTCGGATTCGTTTTTTTCTTCTTTTTCTAAAAGAATTTTTTGAGTATTGTCAAAAAAAGGATTTTTTATTTCTTTTTGATTGTATACTGACTTTAAAAATTCCTCTCTTGCTTTTATTTCAGAAATTATTTCCTTTAATTTCCCCTCTTTGACCTTAAGAGTAACAACAAAAATATCTGGATCTTCAGAAACAGCTTTGTAAGCATAATCATAAAATATAAAACCCCAAAAAACAACCGACAAAAAAAACACTAACATAAGAACAAGCTCCACTTTGTTTTTTAAAATTTCAAACACAAAAAACAGGTACTTTTTTAGAGATTTTATTATTTTGTTAAAATCAATGTCTTTTTTTGCCATAGGTTTAGTAGTTGTAAACTCTTATAACAAAAGATGCAGAAACATCATTTTCTTTTAGAGGATAATCAAGCCTATTACCAGCAGAAACGCTCCTTCCAACCTCAACCCTTTTTAAAGATAAATTTATAATATTTGCATAATAAGGAGCATTTTCTACTTCCTTTATAAATCTCATAACTCCATCAAATGGTCCAGACAAAGAAACTTGAAAAGTTATATATTTAAGGTTTTTGTTTTTTTGCTGTCCTGAGATATTTATTGATTGGTTAAGCATATACTTTCTTGCCACATCCTCAAGAAAAACTATAAATTTTAACTCATCATCTGAAGCAAGTAAAAAATTATCCAGTTTTTTTACATCGTCTTTTACCAAGTCAAACTTTTCAAAAGATTCTATTATTTTTTTTCTTTTTTCCTTTATTTGAAAAAGCTCCGTTTTTTTATTTGTCAAATTTTTGCTTTCCTGTTTTACAAGCCCAAATATATAGTAAGCAACAAACAAAAACCCAAAAAAAACAAGAGTCAAAATTGAAAGCTGAATATATAGTTTTGATTTTGGATTTATGTTCATCATTTTATATTAAACGAAAATTGAAAGTCTATATTTTCTCTCTTTAAAATATTTGACTTTGGAGAAACTAAAGTTCCTTCTTTTACAAACTGGCTGTTTTTTAAAAAACTCTCAAACTTCAAAACATCATCTCTGGACAAAGCAAATCCGGATAAACTTACTTTTTTTGCATCGGCATTTAAAGACAACGACGTTAAATATATCCTATCCCCGACAGCCGGAATTATACTTTCAATAAGCTTTGAGACTTCTGTTTTTTCTTTTTTTGCATTGTTTATTGTTTGTATCTTTTTGTTGGTAAGCTTTATTGTCTCTTCCAAGCCTAATATTCGCTTTACTTTTTCATCTGTTTTTTCAGCGTCTATTTTTTCCTGCCAAGTAGAAAGCTCCACTTTAAGAAAAAAATAAGCGCCAAAAAGCAACAAAGAAAACACTATCACAATAAAATACAGCGACAAAAATACAAAAGTAAAAAACCTTTTTGTTTTCTCATAAGCAAATTCTTTTTTATATTCTTCTGGAAGAAGGTTTATTGTTATCATTTTGTTTGTTTCTAAACCTTTTTTAAGGCAAGTCCTATTGCCGTTGTGTATCCTAAAGATTTTCTGTAAGGCAAATCCGGTATTTCATTTAAAGGTTCTTTTAAAACATTAATCCAAGGATTTGAAGCAACAACTGGAATTTTAAGCTTTGAAGACAAATAAGCAGAAATGCCGTACAAATTTGCAACTCCGCCAGAAAGTACTATCTTTTTTATTGATTTTTCTTCAGAAAAATGGTTATGTTTAGGATGAGTTACGTAAAAATCAATATAGTTTTTTATCTGTTCAATTAACTCATCAAACAGCTCTTCTAATGCTTTTTTGACTTTTTCTTCTTTGTCAAGGTTTTTATCAAATCCAACATCGTAAAAAAGCCTTTTTGCCTCTTTTGGGTCAACATCTAGATTTTTAGATATTGCCTGAACCATTTTATTTCCTCCCAAAGGATAAGCTGAAGAAAACCTTATAGTCTTTCCAAGAAATATTATAAAACTTGTTGTTGTTGCTCCTATATCAACAATAAGCAATGGCTCTTCTGAACAAAAATCCTTAACTATTGACCTTACTATTGATATAGACTCAGGTTCCATAGCAACGCAAAATAGCTCCGCTTTTTTTAACGCTGATATATAAGGATCTGCCACACTTTTTGGAATTGCCGCTATTAAAATATCCTGATGATTTATCCTTTTGTCATTTAAAACAATCTGCCAATCAAAATAGACTTCATCTATGTTTAAGGGTATGTTTTGTTCAATCTCCCACTTTATTGCTTCTTTTGTTTCTTGCTCAGAAAGCTTTGGAAGTTGCAAAACTCTTATAAAAGAATGCTCCTCGGGTAAGGAAAAAGATACATAGTTTGTTGTCAATTTCCCTTTTTCTGGATTAGACAAACCACTTTTTAAGACTTTTGCAAGTTCATCTTCATGCTTTATCTCCCCTTTTTCTATTATTCCTTTTGGAATCTTGCCAAAGCCAAAAACAGGTATTAAAAAGTTACTTTTTGATGATCTTTGAAGCTGAATAAACTTATAAGATTCATTAGAAATATCAAGGCCAAAATACTGTGGATCTGTATTATATAAACTTTTTAATAGAAACTTAAACATAGTTAAAATTATAACAAATCACTTTATTTCTTTCCAATCGTATATCTTCCAACCAGCAGAAGGACCAGAAGAAAAGTTTGCGTTTGGAAGCCCTGAATCGTAAGTTATAGTAGCAAAATCATCTGCCCTTAACTTGTATGAAGTGACTTGCGTTACATTAACGCCATCATGCAAATTAACCATGCCATAAGGAGCGTAAAACACTGCTCCGGTAGCGTCATTGTGTATATCAATTGCTCCATTATGATGGGTGCATCCCGTTTGAGTTCCGCTTCCATCACAATTTAAAGTTGTAACAAACATTATAAAGCTGTTTGAGCTTCCAGATCCAGAAAAATTAGAGTTGTTGTCTGTGTGTATCCATCCGTCAACCACAACAATACAGCTGTTTGAACCAAAAGAAGAATCGCACTGAATTGTTGAATTGTTGTTTATGTCCAGATTCCCTCCTACATATATAACTCCTGTTACTGTCAATGTTTTGTTGCTGTTGTTCATTATAAGATCTCCAGTAATATACACAGGTCCTAAGCTCACATTTGAATCTACCGCGTAGTTTCCTGATATAGTTCCTCCTGCAATGGCATCTTGCTTCCACTTGTTTATATTTGAATCTGAAATCGGCATCGGAGCAGGAACAGGATCAGGCGAGTTTGGATATCCAGTTCCTGGAGTTGTCGGCAAAGGACACGGAGGACTGGTAGGAGAATTTAAAAAATCTAAAGAAAACTGATCTATCGTTTTATAATAAGCATCTCCGCAGATTTTGCTGTTTACTATAGTATTTGCTTTTGCGTCTCCTAAAATCACCATATCAGAAATTATACCAGCGCTTCCAAATCCAGTCTTGAAAGTAAAATCTCCGCTTTTTGAGTTCCAAGGGTCATCATTCCAATCTTTACTGTATTTGATAGATCCAGAAGAGTAACTGTCAGCAGAATCTTTGCACCATATCCAATACTTTGCGTTGTTTTTCTTTGCATCAAATACTATCCAATACTTTGTGTTTGCAGATAAAGTAACAGGGTTTTCCAAAACAACATCAACCCAATCGTATGATGTTGAAACCAAATTTTTGTCTAAAGTTCCTTTTGCTATATCAGAAGAAGATGGCTCGCCTGAATTATCAGTTGTTATCCTTATTTTTCTGCTATCTGGGCTTCCAACTTTTTTTATATACAAACTAACTTTTGCTAAAGTTGCGCTTGATGTACCTGTTGTGAAGCTTTGAGCAAAATCAATTTCAGATCCTGATTTTCCAACAACTTGATCGGTATTGCAGACAAGCTGTTGTATATTTGTGTCCTCCACAATACTTCCTGCAACAATAACATCTCCTGTAACAACTGAATTTTCATTATCTTCATTTTTCCCAGACACAACTCCGTTTGAATAAACATTTCCATTTATCTGAGAATCTTCTGCCAAAACCGCCCCTAGGTCACCTGCTTGAACACCATAAAAAAAGTCAAACTTATCTGAAGAAAGCTGAAATTTTGCGCTGGTTTTTCTGTAAAGATTATCATTTTCTCCTTGTGTTGATATAGTTACCACCCCTCCTGATTCTGATATATTTATAGTTGAAGTTGCGCTTCCAACTTTAAATGAGTTTGATGAAAAATAAAGCTTATTGTTTCTTATTCTGTAAATTGAGTCTTCTATGCCAGCCTCTGCCGCATAGTAACTTTGGACTGACTTTATTTCGTTATTTACTATCTCTGAAGTTTTTATTGAATTGAACAAAAAGCTTGCAACAAAAATAGATGAAACAGCAGTAACTATCAAAATAGAAACCAAAACAGCAAATCCTTTTTTGTTATTTTTATTTTTTGTATTCATACTTTTAATAATAACCTCTTAAAGAATCTGTTGATGATACACTTGTGTTTGCTTGGTTTTTGTAATCTTGCGCTTGTGTATTCATTTTACCACTTATGGTTGTTTTTATTGAATCTTTTGTTGTTGTTGATGTTATTTTCTCAAACAAAAGCTTTGTAACAAACACTCTGTCTGATGTTATCGGAGTTGCCAGCGCCCCTTCTCTTTTTTCATATATAACCCCGTTGTCCAAATAAAAATCAACATAAGTTGCAGTATGGTCAGCAGGAAGATTTAAAGATGTCTGAAGGCTAATCTGCCCAGAAGAAGTAGCAAAAACAGATGTTGGCGTGTAAATGCTATTTGAATACTTTATTTCATTTGAAATGTAATTTAAAGCTAAATTTAAATTGTTCAAAACTGTTTTTTTTGCCTGCGCCTTATCATAAGTTTTAAAAACATCTGCCAAAAAGTATGCAACCGCAGAAATAATAATTCCTACTATAGCAACATAAACAAGGGATTCTATTAAAGAAAATCCTCTGTTCTTTTTAATCATTTAAAATGTTGGTTATATATGTTGTTAACTCAACCTTTTTTGTTGGAACGGTTTCTTCAAAAATTCTAAATGAAAAATCATAATTGTTTAAAGTATACCAGCTTCCTGATTTTACATATATGTATGCCTCTCCTGAAGGATAAATATTTGATTTTGATGAAAGATAGCCCCAGTAAATAAGCCCTAAAGCGCCAGCAGGATATGTTGAAGGAGGAATTGAAGAAAGCCTAAGGTAGTATTTTGTATTTGCCGCAAGCGCTACAGGAGAAGAAAACTCAAAAGAAACCCAACCCAAAGAAGAAGGCAGGTTTGCGCCAGATACGGTTTGGCTTGTACCAAGAACCGGCCCGTCAGGATTTGAACTTCTTATTTGCAAATAAATATCAGATGGGTTATCTGTTTTTTTCAAAAGAAGATCTACTTTCAGAACAGTTATAGGGTTTGATCCAACGGTAAAACTTTGAGCAGGATCACCCCAGCCAGCGCTTGAAGGAAACACTGTTGAATTTATATCTGTTGTTCCGTCTTCAAAATATATACTGCTTTTTTTACTGCTTCCTCCCCAACTTACAACAGAAGTAACTTTTTTTGTTCCCGGATCATCAGTTCCTCCGGATTCGGTTATATCATCATTTGCATCTCTTGACACAGAATCCACAACAACATACCTTTTGAATTTTCCGTCTATAAGGCCGGGATTTGTACTGGTAAGAATCCAACCGGAAGAGGAGGTAGCAACATAATACTTGCTTCCAAAATTTAAATTTGCTATGTTTGAACTCCATCCGGCATCTCTTAAATTTCTGACCGCTTCTATTCCTTCTTCTGCCAAATTTAACGCTCTTAGTCTATTTTCCTTTTCTTCTGACGCTTTCAAAGCAAGCAAAGAAACCTGACCCACAGAAAAAAACACTATCAACGCCACAGACACGCCAACAACAACCTCTACAAGACCAAACCCGTTTTTTTGAAACTTTCTTATTCTCATAAAATTATTGCAAAACCGGATCGCTTACATTGGCAGAAAGGCCTTTTGTAGTTGTTCCGGTACTGCTGTAATTTATTAAATTTTCTCCGTCTAAATTGATAGATACTGCTTTTGTATTATACCTTAAATCTCTAGTTACAGAAAAGTCTGCATAGGCAGGATCAATTTTATGAGTTATTATTTTTAAAGTTTGATCTTCTCCGCCAACATTTATAGTTCCTGACCAAGAAAATTTTCCGCTTGCAGGATCATAATAATCTTGAAAAGGAATATTTACTTGAGTGAATCCAACAAAATCTAAAGTTAAAGTTGTTGCCAAGCTAACATTTTGAGAATAGGTAAAATGAACATGCCTTGAGTCATACTTTCTTGTTCCAGATGGAGGAAGGCTTGTTGACAGCACATTTACCTTTCCAGAAGAATTAACAACAATAGTTCTTGTTTGAGATGGGTTATCTTTTACCCTAACTTGAAAAGTCCCATAGTTTGATGTCTTCCCTGTTATTCTGTCAAACACTATTTCAGATCCGCCTCCAGAAAGAGAAATATTTACTATCTCAAGTTCAGCAGGCAAACTATATATTGTATTGTCTGTGCTTGTTGAAGAATAAAAGCTTCCTTCAAACAAAGTATATGATCCGTTATCTAACTTAACTCCAAAAGAAGACAAATTCAAAGATGCTAGCGTTTTGTTTTGCGCAAGCTCAATTGTTAAAATTATGTCAGAGACAGCTGTTTTTATAAGAGAATTTTTCTTAACCGATGAATAATAAACAAAAGAAGTCAAAGCAATAATACCAAAAACAGCAATTGCTATGATTATTTCAATAAGAGTAAAACCGCTTTTTTTATACATTGTTCAATACGCTATACATAGGAGTGATCATTGAAATAGCAAAAAATCCAACCGCCACTCCTATTATTATCATAAGTATAGGTTCTATTATCGTAGATAAGCTTTTTGTAACATTATCAACTTCCTCCTCGTAAAAATCAGCAAGCTGGCTCATAATTTCTGTTAAGGCTCCTGTTTCTTCGCCAACCTGTACCATTTGTATAACCAAAGGAGGATAAACATCTTTGTAAACAGCCAAAGACTCGTTTAATTGCTTTCCTTTTTGTATGTCTTTTGCCGCATTTTTTACACTTTGTGCAAAAAAATAATTTGAAAGAGTATTGGAAAGAATATTTAAAGAGTCAACTATAGGAACGCCAGAATCAACTAAAGTTGAAAGCATTCTTGAAAACCTTGCAGAATTTAACTGTCTTGAGAGATTTCCAAAAATAGGAGATTTAAGCAAAATTTTATCAAAAAACTTTTTCCCGCCTTCTGTTTTTAAAAGAAATCTTAAAAACCATACTAAAAAAACAACAAAAGCAATGGCAACATACCAAAAATTAGTCAAAAATTCAGAAAAGCTTATTATAAACTGAGTTGATGCGGGAAGTTCAGCTCCAACATCTTCAAATGTACTTGCCAAAGAAGGAACAACAACTACCATCATCAAAGTTCCCACAATAAGCATAGCTATTAAAATAATGGCGGGATACATCAAAGCCCCTCTCACCCTTGATACAATATCATGGTCTTTTTTCATTTGAATAGCAAGACTGTTTAAAACCTCCTTTAAATTTCCCGCGGTTTCTCCAACTTTTACCATGCTTACATATATATCTGGAAAAGTTTTTTTGTGCTTTGCCATACTTTTTGCCAACTGTTCTCCTTTTTGTATGTCAGATGATATAGATTTTATAATTTTCTTAAACTTTGGATTTTTTGCTTGTTCTGACAAAACATCTAATGCTTTCGTTAAAGAAAGCCCCGCTCCTATCATAACTGCCAGATTTTTTGTAAAAATCATTTTTTCGACCAAAGGAACCTTGCCAAAGGAAAACTGCTTTGTTTTTTTCTTTTCATCATTTTGCTCCACCAAAACCAAATGCAATCCTTTTCCCAAAAGAGTATGCGCCAAATCTGCTTCTGATTTTGCTTCCAAAACTCCTTCAATTAAAGAACCATCTTCACTTCTTGCTTTGTATTTGAATATTGGCATGTTTTTATTATTCTTTTGTTACTCTTAACACCTCTTCTATTGTTGTAAGCCCTTGCGCCGCTTTTGCAAACCCGTCTTCTAACATTGTTACCATACCTTCTTCTTTTGCAGTTTTTAAAATTTCATCTTGAGAGGCTCTTTTTATCGTAAGTTCCCTTATTTTCTCTGACATCTCCAAAACTTCGTAAATTCCCATTCTGCCTTTGTATCCGGAAGGGCATTCTTTTGACGGCTTTGCTTTGTAAAATTTTATCGTTTTGAAAGTTGCTTTTGGATCTATAACCTTCCTTTTGATCAAAACCTTCAAAATATTATCTAAATCAAACTGCTCCGATAAAGATTTTATTTGATCATCAGTTAAGGTGTATTCCTCTTTATCTTTACAAAGTCTTCTAACAAGCCGTTGGGCTAATATTGCATTGACAGTTGATGATATCAAAAACGGTTCAACTCCCATATCTATAAGCCTTGGTAATGCGCCAGCAGCAGAATTTGTATGCAAAGTAGACAAAACCATATGTCCGGTAAGCGCGGCATTTACCGCCAAAGATGCTGTCTCTCCATCTCTTATCTCTCCCACCATTATTATATTAGGATCCTGACGCAAAAGCGCTCTTAGTCCAGCAGCAAATGTCATTCCTATGCTTGGCTTCACTTGGGTTTGATTAACTCTTGGCATTCTGTATTCTATTGGATCTTCTATGGTTGAAATATTAACCTCCGGAGTATTTACCATATCCATTGCTGTGTATAAGGTTGTTGTTTTTCCGGATCCGGTAGGTCCGGTAACCAAAAACATTCCCACAGGCTTTTGAAGCGCCTTTTTAACTCTATCTAAAGCCTCACCTTGAAGACCAAGTTCGTCAAGCGACCTTTTTTTGTTGTCTTCCCTTAAAAGACGCATAACTATTTTTTCTCCATCATAAACTGGAAGCAAAGAAACACGAAAAGATATCCTGTAATCTTCTGTTTCTATCTTAAACCTGCCATCTTGCGGTAATCTATGCTCATCAAGTTTTAAATTGGAAAGAACTTTTATTCTTGCAGTTATTCCCTGTTGAAGCTTTTTTGGCAAAATCATAGCATCATGCAAAACTCCGTCTATTCTGTATCTTACTATCATATCTTTTTTTGTGGGCTCAATATGTATATCAGACGCCCCTTGATCAATTGCATGGTTTAATATCGTATCAACAATTTTTATAACAGGAAGATCTTCTGCCGCTTTTTCTAGATCTTCGCCATCTTCAACTTGTTGATCTTCCTGATCTGATTTTATTATCTTTTCTTCAAAAGATATGTCTTTTTGTTTGTCTTTTTCTTGTTCTTTTTGTTCATTTTTTATTAAGCCGCCAAGCTCTTCTTCAATGCTTTTTTTGTATTGATTCAAAACATGCTTTATACTTTTTGAATCTGTTAAGCGAGGAAGTATATTTAAATTTGATTTTTTGTGTATAAACTCTATTGTCTGTAGATCTTTTGGGTCTATCATTGCAACCTCAAGATCTAACCCATGTTTTCTGAAGGCAACTATATTGTATTTTTTTGCTATTGGCTCTGGTATTATTTTTAAAACATCTGTGGGAACTGTTTCTTTAGATAATGATATGAATGGTATACCTAAAATATAAGCCTTTAATTTTGTAAGCTTTTCTTCTGTTATAAGCTTGTTGTCTAACAAAACAGAACTTAGGCTTTTTTTAAGCTTTAAAGCCTCCTTTTCTGCTTTATCAAGCTGTGATTTATTCAAGAGTCCAGAGTCAAGCAAAAAAGCTTTCAGTTGTTTATCATCTACTTTTAACACTTCAAATGGATTAATTTTAAACTCCAAGAGTGCTTTTTACCTTCAAAACAATGTCATCTAAATTGTAATTTGCTTTGATAAGATAATTAGTAGCTCCAAAATCAACAACTCTTTGTATATCATCTGCTTCTTCCAGATTTGTAAGTATAATCACAGGAATATTTTTTGTTTGTTCGTTGTTTTTTATTTTTTCCAAAACAGCAAAGCCGTCCATTTTTGGCAAAATCAAATCAAGCAAAACCAAATCAGGCTTTTGCTTCAAAACTAAATCAAATCCTTCCTGTCCGTCAAAAGCAGAAAAAACTTCAAAACCTGCACCCTTTAACGCCAAAGAAAGTGATTTTTGAAGATTCGGTTCATCTTCAATAAAAACAATTTTTTTTGCCATTTTATTTTTTGTTAATTTTTATTTTTAAAAACAGGTAAATAAAACCAAAATCTTGAACCTTTATTTTCCTTAGATTTGAACTTTAACTCTCCTCCCAAAGCATCAACCAAAAACTTTGCTACAAAAAGCCCCAACCCAAAACCCTGAGTCTGGTATCTAAATATATTATCAGCCCTAAAAAACTTTTTGTAAATATGCTTTTTTTGATCTTTTGAAATTCCAACTCCAAAATCTTCAACAGCAAACATAACCTTATCTTTGTTTTTTTTAACACTTATTATTATTTCCGTTTTTGGCCTGCTGTATTTTATAGCATTATCTATTAAGTTTACTAAAATTGTTTTTATCTTTAATTTATCAGTTAAAATAGGTGGTAGATCATCTCCTATTTCCAATTTCAAAAAATTTCCTTTTTGTTTGGCATCTTGAAATTTTTCACCTACAATACTTTGAATTAAATCTTTTGGATCCACTTTTTCAAAATTAAGCTTTATTTTACCAATATCTATTCTACTAATATCCAAAAGAAAATTTACTGTATTTATCATATCTTCATTTGTTTTGCTTATTATATACAAAAATTCTTTTTTTTCTTTATCTGATACTTTTGTTTTCTCAGCATCTGCTGTTAGAAGATTTATTGCCCATTTCATTGAAGATAAAGGAGTTAAAAGTTGGTGCGATATTATATTTAAAAATTGAGATTTAAGAAGGCTTACCTCAGCCACTTTAGAAAAACTTTGCACAACCAGATGTCCAATAACAAAAGTAACCGCCGCAACAAACAAAGCAAGCAAGGCCTGTATTTCAGGTTCAAAACCATAAGATCTTGCAAAATAATAGCTTGCCAATATAGCGACTATAACAATAATCCCCATAATGCCAAAAAGCACACTGGGGCACCTCCATAAAGGAACATTAAATTTTTTGCATTCTGGGGCTAATTTTGACAACAAACTCATTTTAAAATTATAACATAATTTTAAACACACAAAAACATTGACATAAAAAAATATTAATATATTATAACCTTATCCTTTTTAAAAACTAAATGAAAAAGGAGAAAATATGTGGAATTGGACCCATACTTTAGGAATATTGGTTCTTGTTATAATTTTTTGGTATTTTTTAAAGTTCAACAAAAATTACAATAATCAAAATAAACAAACAAAAAATGATAAAGATGCTTGAATTTTCAAGCATCTTTTTTGTTTTGTTTGAATTCATTTATTTTTTCTATAAAAAAACCAAAACACAAGCAACAAAACAACCAACAAAAACCAAGCTAAATATTTAGATTTTTGTACTTGCAACTGTTCTGATAATTTATTTTCTAATTTTTCTGAAATAACAGATCTGTCTTCTTTAAAATCATCTTTTTTTGTAAATGAATCATTTGAAGCAAAAACAGCAAATCGAGTAAGATGATCTACATAAAACATCACTGTATTTTTATCAAAAACAACATCATCAATTCTTATCCATTCACTTGCTCCTTCAGTTAAGTAATAAACAGATAAATCATTACGATTTGATAAATCTTCTGGTACATTAATAGAGATTTTAATAGGATTTAAAAATTTATTTACCTTATCTCCTTTGTTGTCTTGAGCATTAATATCAATGGAAAAAATCATATCAAGATCATCTTTTGGCGGATCATAATATTGATTTGTTGATTCTTGAACATAAAATGTAACCTCTGATGATACAGCATTTTTAGGAACATCTATCAAAACAAAAGCCTTATTATTTTCTCCTGTGCTTTTTTCATTATAATTAAAATCCCATGCCAAACGTCCTGCTTGATCTGGCAAAACAATTAATGGTTCATTATATGCTTCAACATCAACTGTGGAGTTATTTTGCGCATCTGCTTCAAATTGAGGTTCTGTATTTGTGTTATTATTTGCAATTTGTTCTTTTTTCTTATTAACATTATTTATTTCATTTAAAAAAGGTTCATCAACAACAGATGGCTCTGTCAATGAATCAGGATTATTTACAATTTCAATTGGCTCAATTTTATCTGATGGATTTGTTGTATTTTCAGGAGTTACATTTGTATTATTAATGTTATTATTAACTGCTGCATTATTAGCAATAAATACTGAAATGCCACCGCCAATACCAACAGTAGCTGGCCTCCAGTTAGTTCTTACATCACAATAATTTGGACAATCAAAGGTTAATATACCAATAATAGTTCCTGTTGCTGTGCCAGAAAATTTACCTGTTAATGTATCAATGGATACATTGTCAAAATTTATCCAACCAAGTTGCTCTCCCCATGCATAACCTGAAAGGTCTCCATTATTATTAAAAACACCGCCGGTTGGAGGATCAAAGCGAATCCAACCTGCATTTTTACTCCATGCATAACCTGAAAGTTTTGTATCATCCACAACAACACTTTCAAAGTTTATATACCCAACATTGTTACTCCAAGCGTACTTATAATTACTATCAATATTACCGGATGCAAAAGCAAAATAGGGAGAATAAATTAGTGAAAAAAATAATGCTATTGTTACAATAAACAAGTCACGCAAACTCATAATATTTATTACATTAATTACCTACAATAATTAAAATATCTGAATCTGGCTTAATCTCTCCTTCTGGTAGATCAGATACTTCTGTGTTAAATAATTTAGCAAGCTCTTCAGCTTCTTTTTTATATTTACCAGTAATATCTACAACCAATATATTTGTATAATCCTGCTTTGTAGCATTTCTTAAAACCGCTGTTTCATAGTTTGGATAAGATCTTTTAACTAATTCTTCTGTTTGAGCAGCAAGACCACTTATACCAGCACCATTATAATAAGCAATCTTTGGAGTTTTATTTATTTGCTCTTCTTCAACGTTCTGTAATGAATCTTTGTTATTTATATCATTATTATTAACAGAGATATTATTATTAACAAAAGGCAAAACATTTATTATCTTATTAGTTGATGGTCTATACAATATAGCTATCTGTGACTTAACATACAACAAAAGCCTGTCTTCATTTTTAGCTTTTGCAAAAAATGGTTGACCTTTTAACTTTTCTACATCAGTAACAACAGCCACTGTTGGTATTTCATCTTCAGGCAATTCCATTAACTCACTTACTTTTTCAGCTAATTTTTTAGCTTCTCTTTGTGCTTCAATATTAGGATTTTTTCTTAGTTCTTGATATTTATAAAAATAATAAACACCAAAAACAAAAGACACAAAAGCAATCAAAACAGCAAAAATACCCAAAAACGACTTACTCAAATAAAACCTTTTTTTTATTGTGGATTTTTCTAATGATGAATTTAAATTACTTTTAGATTTTTCAGGCATAATAAATATAAAGTCACAACAATTAATCTTAATTAAAGATAAAATTTATACGTTATTCATCATCGTCATTTTTTTGTTGATCGTTAACTTCATCAGTTAATATATCTTTGTTTTCTGACGCCTGGAGTTCATCACTATCTTCTTTATTATTATCTATACTGTTAATAGTATTACTGTCTTTGTTATTTTCATCATTATTTTCATTTTTACTATCATCGCTTTTAGATTTTTCTTCTATAGTATTTTTTTCTGTTTCATCAGATAAATTAGATTCATTTTGCAAAGCAACAGAGTCTTTTTCTTTGTTACCCGATGTATCATTATCGGTTGTTTTTTTATCTTCTGAATCAGATTCTAATGACAAAAACACATCATTATTACCATCTTGATTTAAATCATCATTACTTTGATTTTTAAGATTCAAAGAAAAATCTTGAGTTGTATTATTTTTGTCTTCGCTTTCTTGATTGTTATCATTTGCACTATTATCTTCTGAAGAATTTACTTGTGATTTAACAGAATTTTGAACATAATTACCAACATCTTTTCCTTTTTGAGCAAATGCTTGCCAGAAAAATGTTATATCATTATTTGATGGATTGCTTACCTTAATAGTAAATCCATCAGAAGTTACCCCTTCTACCCAGTAGCTTCCGTTTACTTGGGATTGAGGGGTTATAG
>JALTWS010000021.1 GCA_027048495.1 Candidatus Azambacteria bacterium | reverse complement strand
ATTGTATGTGTATATACCCCATGAGTTCCTGCATCATTCTGTACAATAGTCTGGAGCAAACTTTTAGCATACGGCCCTTGTATATAAGTAAAATCATAACTACGTACAGCCATCCCCTGAAATCTAATATCAATATTGGTCAATCGTTGACTATTAAATACTACAGTTCCAGTACGAGCAGAAATACTTGCATCTGGCTTGGTAGCATAGCTCAATGCAACATGATATTGATAATGATTCGAAAGTCCTGCATGATCTGTATAATCTATTTCTGTACAATATTTATTCGTCGCCACACCATTTAAACCATCAAATATTCCATAAGTAAATCTCATAAAGTTACCATGTATATCCTGTACTCGAGTAAGGTACCATTTGCTGATATTATTTCCTTGATTCGTTCGTAAATTAAACGCATCATCAACTGCCCCATTTCCACCATAAAAATATTTAGTTCCTCTTCTATCTGTCACCACCCAGCGATAAGTAGATGGACTATTACCAATCCTTTGTATTCGCTCCAGACCACTAGGCCCTTGTTTACGTTTCATAAAAAAAGCATCAGACACTCTATTAATCCAACCTGTCCCCACAGATTTTCTTTGAGCCATATATTCATTATCCGCCATAACCATCTGCTCTCCATTAATCAAATAGGATTCAGACTCCAAGTCAGCATCATATCTCGGTACTCCCCATCTAGTCTCTACTTCGATACTCATCATCGGCATGTCCCATCCATAGCCTAGTATGCCAGAAGTATTGTCACTGCTATAGCTGACTGTAAGATTAGGCTGTATGCCCATCCGTCCAGGCGGAATTATAATAGGAAACTGAGCATTGGCTGATCCTTTGGAATTGGCTGATGGCGTAGACATCATAGATAGTCCTGCTGTAGGTGTCGCCATGGCTATATCATTAAACATCGTAGGTACATAGCCAGATGTTGCCGGAGATTCTGGTGTTGCAATCACGCCTGATATATAATCCGAAAAGTGATTGACTCTGGTATACACCTTATTATTGACTTGATCAAGGCTATCTCTTCTTAATTGGATCCAATTGGCTCTTTTGATATCATAGTAAAAAACAAACACATCTTTTTCGGTATAGCCAGCTGGAATTCTTTTTTCATCATAGTTAATCCCTATGAGTGCACCTTGTTTTTCAAAATGTTTTCCATGTGGCAAAAAACGATATCCCCGATATGCTCCATCGCTTACATTATAGATATCTGCCGCCAAGACTGGCACATCAGATGCTCTCAAATTGATCATTTTGATACTCATATCTTGCTTAACCGAAGCACTATCTACATCCAAACTGACCTTGCTATGATGAATGCTAGCTCCACTTATCTGAGCAACATGGATTTGATACTCATGATAGCTCTCCGTCTGTCTCCTAATAAAAAATTGTCCTGTCTTAATTTTATGAATGATATTTTGATGCGTAACTGTACCATCTGACCAAACCAAATCTAAGACGATATTTTTTGTATCAGTTATCTTATGAATAAGCTCTAATTGGCCGTTTTTGACTTCAAACTCAGCATCGGCTATTTTTACTTTTTTGAGATCCTTATCTTTTCTCAGACTGACTGCCCTGAGATACAAATAACCATCTTCTGACAGTTCTGCTCGATTAATCGCTATTTGTCGCTTTTTGTCTAAGGACTTATCTACCACTATTTTTACATCTTTGATGGTATATCCATATTGTCCAGCATCACTCAAATTTGAAAAATGAATATAATCTTTTAACAGAAAATGAAAAAATTTGTCTTTATAGAAAAGATGAAAAAATATGTATCCAAAATTGTTTTTATATGACTATAAAACAAAGCAGAGAGTTGCTTGTTAGAGAAAAAGAAAAAATATTTGAGGTTGTTTGTTTTGGGCAAAAAGAAAAGCTGAGGTTTTATGTTAAAAATCAAGATATAAAAGACATTTTTCAAGCGCTAAAAAATTATATGTTTTTGCTTCCTGTTAAAGATCATATTGTTGAAAAAAAGAAAATGTCATTTGAAGAAAAAGTAAAAGTGGCTGTTATTTCTGTGATTTTTATTATTTTATACATTCTTTACAAGCTTTATGTTTATAATGCTTTATGATAAAGCATTGTTTAATTGAAAACAAAATTTTGCTGTGATAATATGTTTGTATTGTAAAATTAATATTTTTTATCAGCTATGAGCCAAAAAGTTTCAAATTTTCGGTCTTTTTTGGGAATTTTGGTGCTTTTGGTTATTTTGGTTGGCGCTTATTTTTTTATGGGGCAAAAAAGCCAAAACCCTATAGTAGTTTTAGAAACCGAAAAAGGGGATATAAAAATAGAGCTTTTTATGGATAAAACCCCAATTACGGCAGGCAACTTCAAAAAACTTGTTGAGGAAGGATTTTATGATGGCATAAGGTTTCATAGGGTAATAGAAAATTTTATGGTGCAAGCGGGGGACCCCTTAACAAAAGATCCGACAAAAGAGGCTTTGTGGGGAACGGGTGGTCCAGGATATACCATAAAAGATGAGTTTGTAAAAGGGCTTTCTAATGTAAAAGGAACTATATCTATGGCAAACACCGGAGCGCCAAATTCTGGAGGTTCTCAGTTTTTTATAAATACGGTAGATAATACCTATTTAGATTTTGACAAGCCTCCGTTTGAAAGCAAGCATCCTGTTTTTGGCAGGGTTATTGAAGGAATGGATGTTGTTTTGTCCATTCAAAAAGGAGATGTAATAAAAAAAGCTTATATAGAAAAATAAAAAAAATGGAAACATTTTTGGAGCTTAGCGCGATAATACTAATAGCAACAATAGTTGCTGGCATAACAAGAGCTTTAAAACAGCCTCTTGTTATAAGCTATATAATAACTGGAATTTTAGTTGGTCCGGCTTTTTTGGATATTATAAGTTCGCAGGAGACTTTTGGAACGTTCTCTCACATCGGGATTGCTCTTTTGCTTTTTACGGTTGGTCTTAACTTAAATTTAAGGGTAATAAAAGAAGTTGGAAAGGTTTCTGTTGTAACTGGGTTGGGGCAGGTTGTATTTACTTCTTTGGTGGGATTTTTTATAGCTTTGGCGCTTGGATTTTCTTGGATAGTATCTTTGTATGTTGCTGTTGCCTTGACATTTTCAAGCACAATTATAATAACCAAGCTGTTATCTGACAAAAAAGACATAAACAGTCTTTATGGGAAAATATCCATAGGCTTTTTGCTTGTTCAGGATTTGGTTGTTGTGTTTATATTGATAGTAGCTTCTTCTTTGTCTGGAGATTTTGATTTAGCTTCAGTTGTTAGCTCTGTTTTGTTAAAAGGCGCTGGGTTTTTTTTGGCAGTATTTTTGGTAAGTTTATACATATTGCCTAAGTTTTTAAAAATCATTGCAAAATCTCAAGAGTTTTTACTTTTGTTTGCTGTTGGCTGGTGTCTTGCTTTGTCTGGGCTTGCGTATTATCTTGGATTTTCTTTGGAAATAGGAGCTTTGCTTGCGGGAGTTACTCTTGCTATGTCTCCTTTTCGCTTTGAGATAAGCTCAAAAATGAAACCGCTAAGAGACTTTTTTTTGGTTTTGTTTTTTATTGTTTTGGGATCTCAAATAATGATAGAAAATATAGGGCAGTATTGGCTTCCTATAGTGATATTTTCTTTGTTTATTTTAATTGGAAATCCTGTTATTGTTATGATAATTATGGGTATTTTAGGATATACCAAAAGAACTAGCTTTTTGGCGGGACTTACAGTTGCGCAAATTTCCGAGTTTTCTTTAATATTTGTTTCTTTGGGAGTTTCTTTGGGACATGTAAGTTCAGAGGTTTTGTCTTTTGTGACAGCAATTGGCCTTATAACAATAGCGGGATCTACATATATGATACTTTATGCTGATAGGATTTATAACATTCTTTCAAAATACTTGATTGTGTTTGAAAGAAAAGGAAAAAAAGTTGATCAAAGTCAAAAGCAAAAAAATGAAATTTATGATATAATTTTATTTGGATATGACAGGATAGGATACGATGTTTTGGAGACTTTCAAAAGTTTAAATGAAAAATATTTAGTTGTTGATTATAATCCAGAAACAATACAAAGGTTATCAAAAAAAGGAATAGACTGCAAATATGGAGATGCAGGAGATATAGAGCTGTTAAACGAACTTGAACTTGATAAGGTTAAAATGGTGGTCTCTACCATTCCAAAATTAGAAACAAATTTATTGCTTATAAGCAAAATAAGAGAAGTTAACAAGGACGCTATAATCACTGTTGTTTCTTACAATATTGATGAGACAATGGAGCTTTACAATGCTGGAGCAACTTATGTTTTGATGCCTCATCTTTTGGGAGGATATCATGTTTCTTTTATGATAAAAAAACATGGGCTTGATCTTGCAAAATTTTTAGAAGAAAAAGAAAGCCATATCAAGAGCCTTACAAAAAGAATGCAGGGCTCTATCTAAATTTATGGCAAAAAGAGTAAAAACAAAAATAAATGAGTTTTTAGTTAGATTTGATAATCTAATGCTTGTTTTGTCTCTTCTTTTGATTCCTATGCTTGTTGCTGAAATTTTTATAGGAGTGGGAGAGATGACAACGGTCTATTTTAATATTTATTATGTTTTTTTGTGGATTATTTTTTCTGCAGAGTTTTTTTTAAAGTTTTATTTGGCAAAATCAAAATCCCTTTATTTAAAAGAGAATTGGATTGATGCTTTGGTTGTTTTGGCTCCTATTTTCAGAAGTTTCAAGATTTTTACTCTGGTTAGAACGCCGATTTTGATTGTTTCTGATGAGGTTGTTAAATTTCTCAAAACAAAAAGACTGGTATTTTTGTATTTTCTTGTTGTTACTTTAATTGTGATTTTGCTTGCCGCAGATATTGTGCTTCTTTTTGAAAGAAATGATCCGAACTCTAACATAAAAACATTTGAAGATGCTGTTTGGTGGGGATTTGTTACATTTTCTACTTTGGGGTATGGAGATAAAGTTCCGGTTACTTTTGGCGGAAGGACAATCGCTGTTGTTTTGATGATTTTGGGGTTTGCTTTGTTTTCTATTATTGTTGCAGGTGCAGTTTCGTTTTTTATAAAAAGGAAAAGAGCGACTGCAAAAAATATAAAAGGATTAAGTTTAGATGAACAAACGACAGAAGAAACCTTAAATAAAATTTTAAAGAAGTTAAATGAAATAGAAAAAAAACTGGATAAAAAGCAAGACAAAAGCTGATTTATGGAGAAAATAGCAATAATTCATTATCATGAGATAGCCCTAAAAGGTAAAAATAGGGATTTTTTTGAATTTGCATTGATAAAAAATTTGAAAAAAAGCTTAACTGAAAAAAATTATGAAAAAATAGAAAGGCTTTATGGAAGAGTGGTAGTTTTTTTAAAGGACGGATTTGCAAAAGACGAAGTGTCAGAAAGAATAAAAAATGTTTTTGGAGTTGCTAATTTTTCCTTTGGGTATTTTGGATCTTTGAACTTAAAAGAGTTGGCAGACCAAATATTTGATCATCTTCCAAACAAAAATCCTGTTTCTTTTCGGGTTACCGCAAAAAGATCTGATAAAAGCTATCCAAAAAATTCTCAACAAATATCAGCAGAACTTGGATCTTTTTTGATTGAGAAATTTGAAAAAAAAACAAAAGTTGACTTAAAAAATCCAGAGCTTAATTGTTTTGTAGAAATTCTTTCAAAAGAAACCATTTTTTATTTTCACAAGCAAAAAGCCTATGGCGGTTTGCCTGTTGGTACCTCAGGAAAAGTTGTATCTTTGTTGTCTTCTGGATTTGATTCTCCTGTTGCGTCTTGGAAAATGATGCGTCGGGGAGCAAAAGTGGTTTTTGTTCATTTTCATAGCTATCCTTACACGAAAAAAACGTCTTATGAGAATGTGAAAAAAATAACCTCAGAGCTTAACAAATACCAGTTTGAGTCCAAAGTATATTTTGTCCCGTTCTCTGAAATACAAAAAGAGATATCAACAAAATGCGACTCTTCCCAAAGAGTGATTTTGTACAGAAGATTTATGATGCGAATAGCAGAGAAAATAGCCCAAGATGAAAGAGCAAAAGCTTTGGTTGCAGGAGACTCTCTTGCCCAAGTTGCTTCCCAGACTTTGGATAATATTTTTGTTATTTCAGAAGCTGTAAAGATTCCTATTTTAAGGCCACTGATAGGGGAAAACAAAGAAGATATTATAGAGCTTTCAAAGAAAATTGGCACTTATGAATTTTCCTCCCAACCGTATGAGGATTGCTGTTCTTTATTTTTGCCAAAATTTCCAGAAACCCATGCAAATCTGGCAAAGATAGTAGAGATGGAAAAAAAACTTGATATTTTAAGCATGGTAAGCGGAGCAATAAATAAAATGGAAATTTGGGAAATTAAAAATAGTGTTAATTGCTAATTTGTGTCATGAATTTCAAAAATAAAAAAGTGATAGTTATGGGGCTTGGAACTTATAAAAACGGGAGTGGGATTGCTTCTGCTTTGTTTTTGGCAAAAAACGGCGCAGATGTTTTGGTAACTGACCTAAGAAGCAAAAAAGAGCTTTCAGAGCAGTTAAAAAAATTAAAAAAATACAAAAACATAAAATATGTTTTGGGAAAACACAAAGAAGAAGATTTTAAAAAATGCGATATAGTGGTTAAAAATCCGGCGGTTCCCAAAGATTCAAAGTTTATAAAAATAGCAAAAAAGCATGGCGCAAAAATACATAACGATTGGAGTCTGTTTTTACTTGAAAAAGATAATTTTTTGGTTGGAGTTACTGGCACAAGAGGTAAAAGTACAACAGCTACTTTAATTTATGAATTTTTAAAAAATGAGAGTCTGGTTCATCTTTGCGGAAACATAGGCGTTTCTCCTTTGGCTATTTTCTCAAAAATAAAAAGAGGAGATTTAGTCGTAGCTGAGCTTTCCAGCTGGCTTTTAAACAGCTTCAAGGAAGTAAGAAGAAGCCCTAATATATCAGTGATAACTAACTTAATGCCAGACCATCAGGATAAATACAAAAGCTTAAAAGAATACTATGCTGATAAAAAAAATATTTTCAAATACCAAAAAAAAGATGATATTTTAATCTTAAACAAAGACAACAAAGAGACTGAAAAATTAAAAAAAGAGGCAAAGTCGCAAGTTTTTTGGTTTTCCCAAGAGCCACTAGCAAAAAAAGAAAAAGGGACTTTTAAAAAGGGATATGATGTTTTTTTTCAAAAGGACGGCAAAAAAGAAAAAATAGCAAATTTAAAAAATATAAAACTAAAAGGCAGGCATAACATACAAAATATTTTGGCGGCTTTGTGTGTTGTATGTTTTTTTGATGTTAAAAAGAGCAAAATTCAGAAAATTTTAAATAGTTTTTTGGGGGTAAAAAATAGGCTTGAGTTTGTTGGGAAAATAAAGGGAGTTAGTTTTTATAACGACACAACCGCAACATCTCCGGATGCTTCCTGTGCTGCGCTTGAGGCTTTGGGTTCTGGCAAAAAAAACATAGTTTTAATAGCCGGAGGAACTGATAAAAACCTAAATTATAACAAAATGGCAGAAAGTATTAAAAAGTATGCAAAGTTTGTTGTTTTGTTTTTTGGGTCTGCATCTGATAAAATTGTAAAAGAGTTAGATAAAAAAAAGTTCAGCAAAAGCAAAATGGAAGAAGGGGTAAAAAATATGGAAGATGCAGTAAAAAAAGCAATGTTGCACGCAAAAAAAGGAGACATAATTTTGCTTTCTTGTGGGGCGGCAAGCTTTGGTTTGTTTAAAAATGAATTTGATAGAGGAAATAAATTTGTAAAGACAATTAAAAAATTAAAATCATGAGCGATACAAAACTGCAAATTTGGGTGGCAACTACCATCATAGTTTTTGTTGTTTTTATATCCGACGGGCATTGGTTTTTGGCTTTGCTTTCTTTGGTTGCAAGCTACTTTGCATGGATAGCAAAATCTATTCAAAAATAAAAAGCGTTTGTGTATAAGTTTGTATTGTTTTTTATTTTTGTATGCTAAAATTTATATATAAAAATTATTTTTTGAAACAGCCAATGCGCGCAAGTAGAGTTTTTCTAATTTTGTCTTTTTTTGTTTTTGTTGTTTTTGCCGGCCTTGCAAAAGCAGGTGTCCCGGCAAATGGCGATTGGTTTGATCCTATAATATTTTCTTCTATAAACACCGCAAATGACGGTGATGATGTTCAATTAAGAGCATTGCTTGTTTCTGCTGTTGAAGGGGAAAGCATCACTTTTGAAATATGGGAAAATGACCCTTTGTTTGACGATTACATAACAACAATAAATGCTACTATGCCAGCTGGCGATACAGTTAAGGTTCCCTGGACTGTTTTTTATAGCGTTGGAGATGAAGATGTTTTAAGTCCTGAAGCGGAATATTATTTTAAAGTGATAGATGCTCATGGCACTTATTCTAGTTTGAACAACACCTCCTTTGGTGAGTTGATAGTTCCTCCACCAGACACTACTCCTCCTTCTGTTTTTTTGACTTCTCCGGCTAACTTGTCGGTTGTGTCGGGTAATGTCACTATTTCTGCAAATGCTTCAGATGATACTGCAGTGTCAAAAGTAGAGTTTTACGTTGACGGAAATCTAGTCGGAACAGACACAACTGCTCCATACAGCATAACTTGGGATTCAACAACAGTTTTAGATGCAAACAGAACAATATATGCTATAGCTTATGATACAGCGGCAAACCAAACCACCTCATCTGCAATATCTGTGGTTACAAACAATGGAAATATAGACTCAACCCCTCCAACAGTTAAATTGCTTTTGCCAAAAGACGGAGAGGTAATATCGGGAAGTTCGTATTATCTTTTGGCAAATGCTTCCGATAATTTTGCTATGAGCAAGGTGGAGTTTTACAGAAACATATCTTTTATTTTAGGATATGACCTTGACACTTCCGATGATTTTTACAGTACAAATTGGAACACATCAGCTACTCCAAACGGCATTTATGATATCTCTGCTTTTGCTGTTGACTCTATTGGAAAGGGAGCATATTCTTTGCCGGCAAATGTTACCGTGGATAACTCAAAGCTTACGGTTGCAATAATAAGCCCGCTTGACGGAGATGAAATAATTGGTCCGGCAACAATAGTTGCAAATCCTTCTGATAATTTTCCGGTTGATAAAGTAGAGTTTTACGTTGACGGAAATCTAGTCGGAACAGACACAACTGCTCCATACAGCATAACTTGGGATTCAACAACAGTTGCAAATGGACAAAGGAATATAACAGTAAGTGCTTTTTCTGGTTCTTTAAGGGGGGATTCTTTGCCTACCAAAGTTAATGTAAACAATCCGGATACAGTACCTCCAACAGCTCCTTCAAACTTGTCGGCAACCGCAGTGTCTGACTCTCAAATAGATTTGTCTTGGGGAGCTTCTTATGATGTTAATGGGGTTGCAGGATACAAAATATTCAGAGACGGTTTTCAAATAGCTACCGTAACAGCAACATCATACCAAGACACAGGACTTTCTCCTTTCACTTCTTATGTATATACAGTAACAGCGTTTGACTCTTCAGGAAATGACTCTCCTTCTGCAAGCGCTACTGCCACAACATTTGCTTTGCCTTCCATAACTTCAGTTTCTTGGTCAACTTTGTCAGCTGTTGGAGGTGATGTTGTTACTCTGATAGCAAATGTTTCAAATGGAGAGGGCAAGACTGTTGATTTTAATATTTATGAGTATGACACGCTTTCTTCAAATGACTTTATTGGAACAGTTTCTGCTGTTGTTTCTGGCGGGGTGGCTTCTATTACTTGGATAGCGTTGTATGATCCAAGTCTGGATCCGGCAGGATTTAACAACGAACTTGAGTATATATTTGACGCAAGCATAGGTTCAATAACAACTATGTCAAACAACTCCCAGCTTATTGTAACTGCTCCGCCAGATACCACCCCTCCTTCAGTTTCTATTGTTGCTCCAGCAGATGCAAGTGATGTTACAGGACTTGTGTCAATTGAAGCTTCTGCTTCTGATGACGATGCTGTTGGTTATGTTGAGTTTTATGTTGATGGAAATTTAATATCAACAGCAAATTCGGCTCCTTATACTGCTTCTTGGGACAGCACAAGCGTTGCAGACGGGACACATACCATACAGGCAAAGGCTTATGACCTTTCTTCTAATTCTGCTTCTGCTTCTGTTACTGTGAATGTGGCAAATGTTGATTTGACTTTACCTTTTGTTTCTATTGTTTCTCCAGTAAACAATGACAATTTGTCTGATACAGTTTTAATTTCTGTTGATGCTTCTGATGCTTCTGGGATAAGTTCAGTTGAAGTTTATATTGACGGCAATTTGTCTTTCTCATCAAGTTCTTCTCCTTACAGTTTCAATTGGGACACAACAACAGTGCCAAATGGTCCGCATACCATAAAAGCGGTAGCTTATGATTCTGCTTCAAATTCAGCGTCTGCAAGTATAGCTGTAAATGTAAATAATGTTGTTTTGGATACAACTCCACCGTCAACTCCTTTAAATCTTACAGCAACAGCGGTTTCTGCCTCACAGATAGATTTATCTTGGGATGCTTCTTATGATGACATATCTTTGGCAGGATACAAAATATTCAGAGACGGTTTTCAAATAGCTACCGTAACAGCAACATCATACCAAGACACAGGACTTTCTCCTTCTACCTTATATGTTTATGAAGTCTTGGCGTTTGACTCTTCGGGCAATGAATCATCAAAGTCACCAAAAGCTTCTGCCACAACATTTGCTTTGCCAGATACTTCTTCTCCTATTGTATCTTTGACTTCTCCTTTGGCAAATTCTGTTGTTTCTGGCCCTTCGGTTTTATTTGAGGCAAATGCTTCTGATGATGTTGGCATAGCGTCAGTTGAGTTTTATGTGAATGGCGTTCTTATTGGAACATCAAACTTGGCTCCTTTTAGCGTTGCTTGGAACTCAACTGCGGTTGCTGACGGCTCATACACAGCTTATGCAAGAGCAATTGATACATCATCTAACTTTACAGATTCTCAGGTTATAAACTTTGTTGTAAACAACACTCCAGCTTCAGTTACTAAAGTTTCAGGAACTATACCGGTTTATTACTCTACCAAATATGATGAGAAAAACATCAGCAAAGTTGAGTTTTTTGTAGATTCAAGCGCAACTCCTTTTGCAACGGATGATACTTATCCATATCAGGCAAATTTAGACACAACAACCCTAACCAATGGTACGCATACAATAAGCACAAAAACTTATGATACTTTAGGAAATTTAGTAACGGAATCAACACTGCTAACTATTGATGTTCAAAACTAAATATGTATGGAGTATTTTGAAGAAAAAAACAAACATTAAAGAATATAACAATTTTTACTGAGTCAGCTTTCAGGATTAGCAACAATAACAATAAGCAACTAATATTGTTTTGGTTAAAATGAAAAGCTTCTCCAAAAAAGTCTTGCGGATTGTAAAAAAAATTCCAAAAGGAAAAACCATGACTTACAAAGAGGTTGCAAAAATGGCAGGAAACGAAAAAGCAACAAGAGCGGTTGGCAATATTTTAAACAAAAACCAAGACCTCAAAATACCATGTCACAGGGTTATAAGATCAGACGGCAAGGCAGGAGGATACAACAAAGGAAGCCAAAAAAAGATAGAGATTTTAAAAAAAGAGGGAATAAAAATAGACTCGTAAGTACTGTAATAAGTACCACGGTACCTATACCAACTTTTTGACCATGTAAGTGTCTTTGGTTTTGTATCCTAGTTTTTTGTAATATTCTCTTACTCCAACTGCGGCAATTACAGAAATTTTATTTAAGCCAAATTCTTTTTTTGTTATTTTCTCAGCCTCTTTTAGCAGTTTTTTGCCAAAGCCTTTGTGTTGGGTTGCTTTTTTGTCTTTTTTTGATACCGGGACAACATGCCCGTAAGTATGAACCTCTCTTATTATTGAAGCGTCAGATAAAGCAGGGAAAATTTTATTTTTTCTTTCAGAAGGTATTCTTAGGCGCAACAAAGATATTAGTTTGTCATTTTTTGTGTCTTCAAAAGATAAAAATATCTCTTTTCCTCCTGATGCATCGTAGTCTCTTCTTATCATTTTCACATCTTTTGGATTGAATTTGTCTCCCATAACTTCTCGGCATCTTATGCATCTGCATTTTTTACCTTCTTTTTCCATTTCTTTTTTTATATATTCTCTTAAATTTGAAGTATGGGATCCGCCAACAATGCTTGTTGCTGGTATGTCACGAATTACTCTAACGATTCTGCAATATTCTGGAGTATGGGCTTTTGCATCTTTTGCTATGTCTATTAGTTCTTTGTCTGTATATGGCCTGAATTTTCCTTCTTTGAAATCTTTGTAAAGCTCAGTATTTTCCAAAACCATACAAGGATAAATTTTCAAAAGATCTGGCCGAAAATCAGGGTTGTCAAATATCTCTCTTAGCATTTTTTTGTCCATTTCTGGAGTTGATTTTGGGAGATTTGGCATCATGTGGTAATTTATTTTAAATCCGTTGTCTTTTAAAAGTTTTGTTGCTTTTATGGTAGCGTCAATTTTATGTCCTCTTTGGGAAGCGTCTAAAACTTCATTGTAAATGCTTTGCACTCCAAGTTCTACTCTGGTACAGCCGTATCTTCTCATTCTTTTTATTTCCTCTTCGTTGACCCAATCTGGCCTGGTTTCAAGAGTGAGTCCAACCATTTTTTGTTTTGCAGTTTCGTTTTTTTTCATTGCAAGTTCAAGAGTTTTTGAATCTTTTTCATTTAGCGCATCATACACTCTTTTTAAATACCACTCTTGATATTCGTGCGGTATTGCAGACCAAGTTCCGCCAATAACTATTACTTCAATTTTGTTGGTTGAGTGTCCTTGTCTTTTTAGCGCATCAAGCCTCATTTGCATTTGTCTGTAAGGATCAAATTCGTTTAAAACAGCACGCATAACTGCTGGTTCGTTTGAAAGGTAGCTTTTTGGCATACCTCTTTCTGTTGGGCAAAACCTGCATTTTCCGGGGCATCCCCAGTTTTTTGTTAAAACCGTAATTGAAGCAATGCCAGAGAGAGTTCTTATCTTTCTTTTTTTGATAATGTATTCTAAAACTTCGTTTTTGTTTATTTTCCCTTCCTTTACTAATTTGTGATAAACTGGTAAAAGCTTCATATTGGAAGGTAAGCCATGCACTTTTTTGTTGTGCATATACTTCCTTTTGATTTTTGCAAACAAAAGCTCGTCCAGTTTTTTCTTTCTGGCCGCTTCTATTATCAAATTTTCCAGCACTTTTTCGTTAATTTGCATTTTTTATTGTTGTAGATTAATTTACTTTTTCTTAAAAGAATATCGCGGAAGCGCAAAAGCTTGGTTTTTGCCGAAGGCAAAATTTTGCGCTGAGCGCTAAGTCCTACCGAGCCGCTGGAGCGAGGCGAGGACGGTTCTTTTAAGAAAAGGTAAATTAATTAAAATTATGAATAAAAAATTCGCAGAAAAATTAATACAGAAAAACAAAAACTCTTATGAAAAAATAGCAAGCCATTTTGACAGCACAAGGTCCTGGCTTTGGAAAGATTTGCATAATTTTGCAAAATACGTAAAAGATGGAGATTCTGTCCTTGATTTTGGGTGTGGAAACGGAAGGCTTTTGGGCATATTTGAAGGAAAAAGTATCAATTATATTGGAGTTGATGCTTCGGAAAACCTTATTGAAATAGCAAAAAACAAGTTTCAAAAGAGTTCTTCAAAAAACACAAAAGCCAACTTTGAAATTGTTGAGGGGCTTAACCTTCCTTTTTCAGACAGAAGTTTTGACAATGTCTATTGCATCGCTGCTTTTCATCATATTCCAAGTGTGCAAAAAAGAAAAGATCTTCTTTTGGAGTTTTTCAGGGTTTTGAAGTCGGAAGGTAAAATTATTTTAACTTGTTGGAACTTATGGCAGAAAAAATATCTGCCACTGGTTTTTAAGTATGCCTTAAAAAGTATATTTAGTCAATTTGATTTTGGAGATGTTTTAGTCCCTTGGAAAGATCAAAAAGGAAATGTCTTGACAGAAAGGTATTACCATGCTTTTTTAAGAAGTGAGCTTGTCAGGCTGGTTAAGTCTTGTGGTTTTGAACTGTTGGAAGTTGGTTATTTTGGGGGTAAAAATAAAAAAGCAAACCTTTACATAATAGCAAAGAAGTGATATTTTAAGTGTATGAGCATGACGCCAAAACAAATAGTTGATGTGTCCACATGGACAATATTTAGGGGTATTTTAATACTTCTGTTTTTTTGGTTTTTGTTTTTAATAAAAAATATTTTAGTGGTTTTGTTTTTGTCTTTGATAATAGCATCAGCAATTGCCCCTTTTGCGAATTATCTTCAAGAGAAAAAAATTCCAAGGGTGTTTGGAGTTTTGTTTGTATATATAGTTGCAATTTTATTTTTCTCTTTGCTTTTGTATTTGGTTGTGCCTACGGTTATAGATGAGATAAGGCAGTTGGCTTCTGTTTTTCCTGATTATTACGAAAAATTTTCTAACAAATTTTCAACCACAATTGTAAATATTTCTCCAGATTATGCAAAAACAGCTCAAGATTTTTTAATTAATTTTGGAGAGAAGATAAACAGCATAACATCTGGTATATTTAAGGCAGTTGCAGGAGTGTTTGGCGGTTTTGCCACATTGGGTATAGTGATCGTTATATCTTTTTATCTTGCTGTTCAAGAAAGAGGAGTTGAGTATTTTTTAAGAATGATAACTCCAAAACATAACGAGAATTATGTTTTGGACCTTTGGAGAAGAGTTGAAAAAAAGCTAGGACTTTGGCTTCAAGGTCAGCTTATGCTTGGAATTATAATTGGTTTGGTTGTTTTTGTGGGTCTTTCTTTGCTTGGCGTTCCTTATGCCTTGCTTTTGGGTATAGTTGCCGGCGTGTTTGAGATAGTTCCTGTTGTTGGGCCTATTTTTTCTGCTTTTGCTGGTGTGCTTGTTGCTTTTATGATAGACCCTTGGCTTGCTTTGTGGACTTTAATATTTTATGTAATAGTCCAGCAGTTTGAAAATAACATTTTGGTTCCAAATCTGATGAAAAAAATGACAGGGCTTAATCCGATAGTTGTCTTAATTTCATTGCTTGTTGGTTTTGAGCTTGGAGGAGTATTGGGTATGGTAATAGCAGTGCCTTTGGCAACTATATTTAGCGAACTTTTAGATGATTATGCAAAAGCAAAGCTAAAAGAAAGCTCAGCAAGCTAAATTTTATGCCATCTTTTTTTATAGTTTCAACTCCCATAGGAAATTTAAACGACATAACAAAAAGAGCTATCAACACCCTAAAAAGTGTTGATCTTATTTTATGTGAAGACACAAGAGTAACAACAAAACTTTTGGATGCTTATAACATAAAAAAACCTTTGCAAAGCTATCATAAGTATAGCAACTTAAATAAAATAAATCATATTTTAAATCTCCTTGAGAAAGGGCAAAATATAGCTTTAGTTTCTGATGCGGGAACTCCAGCAATATCCGATCCAGGAAGCTTTTTAGTTTCAGAAATAGTTAAAAAATTTGGAGATAATATAAAAATTGTTCCGATCCCAGGTCCCAGTGCAATTTTAGCAGCTCTTTCTGTTTCTGGCTTTTTTGCAGATAGGTTTAGGTTTTTTGGATTTTTGCCTCATAAAAAAGGCAGACAAACTGCTTTTAAAAATATAGCAGATGAAAAAGATGTGGTTGTTTTTTATGAGTCAAAGCACAGAATAGAAAAGACATTAATTGAACTTTATGAAGTTATAAGAGACAGACAGGTTGTTTTATGCCGTGAGTTAACAAAAGCGTTTGAAACTATATATCGGGGAACAGCAAAAGAGATTTTAGATAAACTAAAAAAAGACAAAATAAAAGGAGAGTTTGTTGTTGTTGTAGACAAAAAATAAACAAAAGCAGATATAATAATTTTATTATTCTTATTTGGCTAAAAAATAATCTGGTTAAATTTTAATTTACAAGATATCTTGTAAATTTAACTTTAAAGTTATTGTCACAACCCTAGGGATAATCCTAGGGTTATCCCTAGGATTGCATTATAGTCTTCAACATAAATATTAAACACCATTTTTTAAAAACAACCCCAACAAACCAAAACAATCAAAAAACAATCAAAAAACAATCAAAACAAAATAGTTAAAATAAAACACGATCGTGTTTTATTTTAACTATTTTTTTGGCAGGTTGTTAGGTGTTTTTTGGGTTTTGGTGTGAAAGTTTTAGATGCAATCTAAGCATTTGATTGTTTTGGAGACAGTTAAATGTTTGGTTGTTTGTAATTAAAAAAATATATTTTAAAAATAGTTTTCTATCATACTAAAGTTTAAACAACCCGCTTGTACGAACTCAATTAAAACAAAAACTTTTCACTCACTCAACTCACGATCGTGAGTTGAGTGAGTGAATAGGAATGAGAAATAAAGTTTGTGTGTTTTGGTTATGCTTTTGAAGTTTGAAGTAAACTTATATAGGCTTTGCAAGTATACGCATTGCAAATACTTACAATAAAAAAAATCAGTTTTTTATCGAAAACAATCAAATAAATTTTCCTCA
>JALTWS010000020.1 GCA_027048495.1 Candidatus Azambacteria bacterium | reverse complement strand
GTGTTTTTTTGGATGTGTGAAACTGGACAAGAAAAAATTATATAGATACATTCAGAAGATAAGGCTTGGTTTTTAAAATTGTGTTTTGGCTTTTTATAAAACGGTAAAAATAGTTTTTGCCATGCTAAAGTTTAAAGAATCTTTGTTTGTTGATTTTTATTTGTTTTTTTTATAACATAGTCTTATTAAGTCAAATTTATGGAAAAAAGCCAAACCTCAAAACAAGAAGAAGAAATACTAAAATTTTGGCAAAAGGAGAGAATTTTTGAAAAAACTTTACAAAAAAAGCCAAAAAAAGGCGATTTTGTTTTTTATGATGGACCTCCTTTTGCTACTGGACTTCCTCACTATGGGCATATACTTGCTGGGGTTATAAAAGATGCCATACCAAGATATAAGACCATGCAGGGCTTTAAAGTTCCAAGAAGGTGGGGCTGGGACTGTCATGGACTTCCAATTGAAAATTTAATAGAAAAAGATCTTGGATTAAAAACAAAAAAAGACATTGAAGAGTTTGGTATAGGAAAATTTAACCAAAAGGCAAAAAACAGTGTTTTTTTATACAGGGACGAATGGAAAAAAATAATACCCCGCACAGGAAGATGGGTTGATATGGAAAATGACTACAAGACAATGGACTTTAAGTACACAGAGTCTGTCTGGTGGGTTTTTAAAACTCTTTATGAAAAAGGGCTTATTTACAAAGGCAAAAAATCTATGCATATCTGTCCAAGATGTGAGACGACGCTTTCTAATTTTGAAGTTAATCAGGGCTACAAAGATATAAAAGATATTTCAATTATTGTCAAATTTCCAGCAAAAGGACAGAAAAACACTTTTGTTCTTGCTTGGACAACAACTCCATGGACATTGCCGGCAAATGTGGCTCTTGCTGTTAACAAAAACGCAAAATATGCAAAGGTAAAGGTTTCTGATCAGGACGGCAACAGTTTTTATGTTATTTTGGCAAAAGATAGAATACCTTTTGCGCTAAAAGACAAAGAATATAAGGTAGTAGAAGAATTTGCAGGAAAAGAGCTTGTTGGCATGGAGTATTTGCCAGTTTTTGACTATTACGCAAAAGATGAAAATTTGAAAAACAGAGAAAAAGGATGGAAAATTTATGATGCTGAATTTGTAACTTTGGATTCTGGAGTGGGTATTGTCCATATAGCGCCTGCTTTTGGCGAAGACGATATGAGGCTTCAAGAAAAGTATAGCCTTCCTTTTGTTCAGCATGTTTTGATGGACGGAAAAATAAAAAAGGAAGTTTCTGATTTTTTTGGCGAGCCAGTAAAACCAAAAGGCGACCACCAAAGCACTGACATTAAAATAATAAAGTGGCTTTCAGAAAAAAACTTTTTGTTTGCAAAAGAAAAGATAACGCACTCTTATCCTCATTGTTGGAGATGTGATACTCCGCTTTTAAATTATGCTACATCATCATGGTTTGTTGCGGTAGAGAAGATAAAAGATAAAATTTTAAAAAATAACAAAAAGATAAACTGGATTCCAGAATACATAAAAGAAGGCAGATTTGGAAAATGGATACAAGATGCCCCTGACTGGTCTATTTCAAGATCAAGGTTTTGGGGCGCTCCATTGCCTGTTTGGGTGTGTGAAAATTGCGGGCAAATGGATGTTGTTGGGTCTGTGTCTGAACTTGCAAAAAAATCAAAACTAAAAAATAGATACAAAATAATAAGACATGGAGAAGCGCTGTCAAATAAAAACGGCATAGTTGACTCTTCTTCTGATCCTAAAAATAAACTGACAAAAAAAGGAGAAAAGCAGGTCAAAGATGTGGCAAAAAAGATAAAAAATATTGATCTAATAATTTCATCTCCGTTTGAAAGAACAAAACAAACCGCAAAAATAATAGCAAAGGAACTTGGCATAAGCCAAAAAAATGTTATTTTTGATGATCTTTTGGGAGAGATAAACACAGGTATTTTTGATAAAAAGCCAGAAAAAGAATATCATGCGTTTTTTTACAAAAAGGAGCCAAAAACCAAAAAAGAGTTTGAAGAATATTTGCTGAGGAAATTTCAAAAGGCTCCAAAAGGAGGAGAGAACCTTCTTATGTTAAAAAGAAGGCTAAAGAAATTTTTGGACAAAACAGAAAAACAATTTGAAGGGAAAAATATTCTAATAGTAAGTCACGAATATCCTTTGTGGATGCTAGAAAGCATTTTTTACGGGTATGATGACAAAGAAGCCGTAAGGCAAAAGGCAAAAAAGAAATCAGCATTTATAGAGAATGCAGAAGTAAGGAATATAAATGCAGGAAAGCTTCCTTTGGACAAAGACGGATATTTGGATTTGCACAGGCCATATATAGACAAGATCTTATTTGTATGCAAAAACTGCAACAAAAAAGCAAAAAGAATAGACGAGGTTTTTGACTGTTGGTTTGAGTCAGGTTCTATGCCTTATGGACAGGCTCATTATCCGTTTGAGAACAAAAAATCATTTGAGAGAAATTTTCCTGCCGAGTTTATAGCAGAAGGGCTTGATCAGACAAGAGGCTGGTTTTACACGCTTTTGGTTTTGTCCACTGCTTTATTTTCAAAGCCTACTTACAAAAATGTTGTTGTCAATGGAATAATTTTGGCAGAAGATGGGCAAAAAATGTCAAAAAGGCTGAAAAATTATCCTGATCCGCAGGACATAATAGACAAATACGGAGCAGATTCTTTGCGTTATTATCTTTTATCTTCTCCTGCTGTACATGCTGATGCTTTGAATTTTTCTGAAAAAGGGGTTGATGAGGTGCACAAAAAAATTGTTATGAGGCTAAAAAATGTTCTTAATTTTTATCAGCCTTATAAAAACGATCTTTTAAAAAAACCAGTTAAAACAAAAAATGTTTTGGACTTATGGATACAAGAAGAATTAAAAAATTTAAATAGGGAGGTTCAGAAGTTTATGGACAAATACGAGCTTGATAAAGCTGTAAGGCCAATAGAGAAGTTTGTGGAAGATCTATCTTTGTGGTACATAAGAAGATCAAGGGTTAGGTTCAAAAAAGAAGGAGAAGATAAAAAAAGCGCTGTTTTTACAACGAATGTTGTTTTAAAAGAGCTTGCAAAGATATGCGCTCCGTTTATGCCTTTTTTGGCAGAAGAAATTTATCTTTCTGTTGGAAAAGATAAGTTAAGTGTGCATTTGGAAGACTTTCCAAAGTTGTCTAAAAAAATAAACCAAAGCCTTATAAATGAAATGAAAAAAACAAGAGATATAGTAAGCGATGCTTTACAAAAAAGAGCAGAGGCTAAAATAAAAGTAAGGCAGCCTTTAGCAAAATTAAAAATAAAAAGTAAAATTAAAAAAGAGTTTATAGACTTAATAAAAGAAGAGGTAAATGTAAAAGAGGTTGAAGTTGATGCTTCTTTAAAAGAGAATGTTGTTTTAGACACCAACATAACAGAAGAGCTAAAGCTTGAAGGTATGGCAAGGGATTTTATAAGAAGCATACAAGAAGAAAGAAAAGCAAAAAAACTTACAAAAGATGACAAAATAAAAGTTATAATTAAAAAATCAGATTTGTCTTTGAAGATAGCAGAAAAATTTAAGGATAAAATAAAAGAGGATACAATAGCCAAAAGCATAGAGTTTGGTAGTCTGTATGATGCTAAAAGTGTGGACTTGTATGAGGGGAAAATATTTTTTCAAATAGTTAAGTTAAGCTGATGCATTTTACAGAAGGTATAGTATTGGAACAAAAAGACTTCAAAGAAAATGACAGAGTATTGTCTGTTTTTACAAAGGATTATGGTATTATAAAAGTTTTGGCAAGAGGAATAAGAAAAAGCACATCAAAGCTTTCTTCTCAAATTGACCTGTTTTCTTTTGTTGAGATTAGTTTTGTTTTGGGTTCTGGATATAAAGTTTTGTCGGGAGCTTATTTAAAAGACGGGTTTTTTAATTTAAAGCAGGACCTAAAAAAACAAAAGCTGGCAAAAGATATTTCAAGTTTGTTAGTTAAGTATTTTCCTAAAAATGAAAAAGAAGAAGACGTTTTTGAAATTTTAAAAAAAGCATTTTTTTATATTTCAAAAAACAATTTTAAAGATGCAGATGCAAAATATTTTTTTGTTTATTTTCAGTATAAAGTTTTAGAGTCTTTGGGATATGAGCCAGAGGAAGCATTTATAAAAAATATAGTAAGCAAAAAAAATGTTAAAGAAGAATTTTTTGATAAGGCAAATAAGATGTTTTTGAGATATTTTGAAAGTATATTATAATACTTTAAGGTAAGTTTTTGTTATGTCTGATGATTTTGAAAAATTAGAAAAAAAAGTTTTAAGCAAAAAATGGGGGCAAAAAAAGATTTTGCCTGAGTTTGAGGTATACAAAGAAGAACAGGAAAAAGCAAGAAAGCTTGGCTGGCAAGAGCTGGGACAGAAAAAACAGATAAAGAAAAAAAGTTTTAAGATAACATGGATTGCAGTTTTTTCTTTGGTTGTTTCTTTTGCTTTGTATTATAGCTTTTTTTTATCAAGCCCCGTGTTTAACCCTAACTCTGTTAAGTCCTATATTTCCGGTCCTGAGAAAGTGTCTTCTGGAGACCTTGTTTCTTATAAAGTTTATTACAAAAACACTTCAAATGTTGTTTTAAGAGATGTAAATTTGGAGTTTTGGTGGCCGGAGGGTTCTATATTTGAAGGAACTGAATATTTTGAGCCTGTAAAAATTCAAAAAAGAGTTGGTGTGCTGATGCCAAACCAAGAAAGAACATTTGTTTTTGAGGGTAGAATCTACGGAGTTAAAGAAACATCTAAAAAAATAAAAACCAGATTATCTTATATACCAGATCAGCTAAGCGAAAGGTATGAGAAAAATGATGAGTTTGGCGTTTTTATTGAAGCTGTGCCTATATTTTTAAACGTTACTTTGCCTTCACAGGTAGTTTCGGAAAAAGAGTCTGAGATAAAAATAGAATATATAAACAAATCCGATGCTTCTTTTTCCAATATGGAAATAAGAGTTGAGTATCCTTTGGGATTTGAGTTTGTATCCAGCGACCCAAACCCCGCTTTGCAAGATAACATTTGGCAGTTAGGCACAATTCAAGGAGAAGAAGAGGGAACAATAACAATAAAAGGAATATTTAACGGCAAAGAGGATGAAGAAAAGATAATATCTGTTGATATAGGACAGGCAAATCCGTCCGGGGAAGGGTTTTTGAGTGTGGCAAACTCAATTGTTTCTACAAAAATAGCATCTTCTGCGCTTTTGGTATTTCAGACTGTCAACGGCACAAGAGAAGCCTCTGTTGATTTGGGATCTACTTTGAATTATTCCATAAGCTACAAAAACACAACCGACACTCAAATATCAAATGTTGTTATAATAGCAAAGTTAGACGATAAGCTGGTTGATTTGAAAACTTTGAACATACCGTGGGGATCTTTTGACGGAAGAACAAATTCTATAATCTGGAACCAAACCGGAGTACCGGAGCTTTCTATATTAGATCCAAAAGAGGAAGGTAAAGTTTCTTTTTCTGTTAAAGTCAGGGACGATTTTGTGCCAACTTCTGTTTCTGATAAAAATTTAAAAATAAAATCTTTTGTTCAGATAGCTTCTGGTTCTGCTGTTGATGATTTGGCCGGTCTGCCAATAGAAAATTCCGATGAGCTTGAAGTTAAAATAAATACTGTTTTAGGATTTAATGCTTTTGGATATTACAATGAAGGACCGATCAAAAACACAGGACCTTTGCCACCTCGTGTTGGACAGGAAACAACTTATGCTGTATCTTGGCAAATAATAAACACAACAAATGATGTAAAAGATGTGGTTGTTACCGCTTCTGTTCCTCCAAATGTTAGATGGACGGGAGTTGTTGACCCAAAAGATGCTGGAATAACATTTGACAAAGAAAGAGGTGTGATAACTTGGAAGCCGGGAGTTGTTTTTGCCGGATCAGGTTATACTATACCTTCAAAGAGAGTTGACTTTCAGCTTTCATTTGTTCCTGCTATAGTTCATGTTGGAGATTTGTTTGATCTTTTGTCATCTTCGGAGTTTGAAGGAGAAGATGTCTTTACAAAAAACAAAATAAAAAGAGTTGCTTTGCCTATTGACTCCTCTTTGTCTGGAAAATTAAAAGGAGAAAAAGCAAAGGTAACGCAATAATTATAACTATGTTTAAAAAATATAATTTGAAAAACGGAATAAGACTGGTAACTTCAAAAATGAACGGTACTAAAACAGTAACTGTTTTAGTTTTGGTTGGAACAGGTTCCAAATATGAGACTAAAAATATATCTGGTATTTCTCATTTTTTGGAACATATGATGTTCAAAGGCACAAAAAAAAGAAAAGATACAAAAACAATAACAGAAGAGCTGGACAGTGTTGGAGCAGAATATAATGCTTTTACCTCAAATGAATATACAGGGTATTATGTGAAAGCGGATTGGACAAATTTAGATCTTGCTTTGGATATAGTCTCCGATATGCTTTTGAACTCAAAGTTCAGAAAAAAGGATATGGAAAAGGAGAAGGGAGTTGTAATTGAAGAGATAAATATGTACAAAGACAATCCGCAAAGGCAGGTTGCTCAAAATATAGATAAACTGCTTTTTGGCGACCAACCAGCAGGTTGGGATATAGCAGGAACAAAAAAGTCAGTGCTTTCATACACAAGGAAAGATCTGCTGAAATATTTTAAGGATCACTATGTTTCAAAAAACACAGTTGTCTGCATTGCTGGAAACTTCAATGAAAAAAATATAAAACAAAAAGTAAACAAATATTTCTTTTCTCTGCAAAAAGGAGAACCCAAGCAAAAAAAACCAACAAAACAAAGACAAGATTCTCCAAGGAGCCTAATAGAATACAAAAAAACAGATCAAACTCATATTGTTGTTGCTTTAAGATCCGATTTATCTTTGTTTTCTGAAAAAAGATTTGCTTTAATTTTGCTCGCAAATATTTTGGGAGGAAACATGTCTTCCCGTATGTTTATAAACATACGGGAAAAACAAGGGCTTGCATACTACATAAGCGCAGGAACGGACTTTAGCACAGATACGGGATACCTTTACATAAGAGCTGGTATTGACAACAAGAGAGTGAAAGATGCTGTAAAAAGCATATTGGCAGAGTTAAAGAAGGTTAAAACAAAAGGAGTAACCCAAAAAGAGCTAAAAAAAGCAAAAGAATATTTCAAAGGAAAAACAATAATGGAGCTTGAATCTTCAGATGAGCTTGCCGGATTTTTGGGGACGCAAGAAATATTAAAAAACAAAATAGAAACTCAAGACGAGCTAATAAAAAAAGTAAGCAAAGTTAAGCTTTCTGAGGTAAACACTATGGCAAAAAAGTTGTTTGATAACAAAAACTTAAACTTGGCATTGATAGGGCCATTCAAACAAGGAGACTTTGATGATGTTTTGAAAATATAGAGTAGAAATATTAACGATTGACAATATTATCGTGTTGCATTAATATATAAACATGATAAGAAGCTTTAAGTCAAAAGAAGCAGAAAAGGTATTCAATAGAAAGCATTCACAAAAACTGCCAACTTCAATACAAAGAATCGCTATGCGAAAGTTATGGATGATAAACTCAGCTGTTTGTATAGACGATTTACGAGTTCCACCCGCTAATCATCTTGAAGCGCTACAAGGCAAAAGAAAAGGACAATATAGCATTCGTATAAATAATCAATGGAGAATTTGTTTTAAATGGAAAGAAGGAGATGCTTATGATGTGGAAATAGTTGATTATCATTAAAAATAAAATTATGGCCAAAAAAATAAAAGCAATACATCCGGGAGAAATATTAATGGAGGAATTTTTAAAACCTTTCAAAATAAGTCAGTATCGTTTAGCAAAAGACATTGGTGTTGCTCCAAGGAGGATAAATGAAATAATTCATGGAACAAGGTCTATAACAGCAGATACTGCGCTTCGTTTGGGTAAATATTTTAACATTTCACCTTTGTTTTGGCTTAACCTTCAAGCTCATTATGATCTTGAAATAGAAAAAGAAGAGCTTTATGAAATATTAAAAAAAGATGTAAAAGTAAGAGAACCAAGCAAGATAAATTAACAGAACTTTTTAAATGGTAAATTAATTAATTGGTTTGTGTAGAAAAATCCATAAAAAATAAAGGTTAATATAACTCAGCTGGTAGACTTTGATGATGTTTTGAAAATCTAAAATTAAAATTTTTTCTAATTTTTGGTTAAAGTTTTTAGTTTGCTGAAAATTTGGGTTTTGTGATATTATATACCTGTATTGTTCTTAATTTATATTGTTTATGGTAAAAGTTAAGTTTTGCGGAGGGGTAGCAGGTTCTGTTACCGGAGCTTGTTATCTTATTGAATCAAACACAACAAAAATACTGGTTGACTGCGGAATGTTTCAGGGGTCTAGGTTTTCTGAGAATTTAAACTCTGATCCGTTTCCTTTTGAGCCTTCTGAGATTGATGCTGTTTTGGTAACCCATGCCCATATAGATCATACAGGAAGACTTCCAAAACTAAGAAGGGACGGTTTTTCTGGAAAAATATACGGAACTCATCCAACGCTGGATTTTGCTTATGCGCTTTTGAAAGATTCGGAGCATGTTATAAGAGAAGAAGCAAAAAGGGAAGGAATTCAACCTTTTTATAGCATAAAAGACGTTGACAGTGTTTTTGAGCTTGTGCATCCGCTAGACTACGGACAAGAGATTGTTTTGTCTGAGGACATGAGGTTTGTCCTGCGAAATGCCGGACATATTTTAGGATCATCTATAATTGAACTGTTTGTAAAGAAGAATGAAAATGAAGAAATAAAAATTGTTTTTTCCGGAGATCTTGGAAATTATCCAACACCTATAATAGGAGATACATATTTTACTGACAATGCAGATTATATTTTTGTTGAATCTGCGTATGGAGATAGGATTCACGAGGATACAAAAAAAAGAAAAGATATCTTAGAAGATGTAATAGAAGAGACTATAAACAGGGGAGGAACGTTGCTTATTCCTGCTTTTGCAACAGAAAGGACCCAAGAGCTTTTGTATGAGCTTAATGAACTTGTAGAAAATGGCAGAATAGCAAGAGTTCCTATATATCTTGATTCTCCTTTGGCAATTAAGATAACAGAGATTTACAAAAAGCATGAAAGGTATTTTGATCAAAAAACAAGAAAACTCATAAACTCTGGAGATGATATATTTAATTTTCCCGGACTTAGATTTACCCCTGATGTTGAAGATTCAAAAGAGATAGACAAAAATTATGATCCAAAAATAATTATAGCAGGTTCTGGAATGTCAAATGGAGGAAGGATTGTGCATCATGAGAAGCAGTTTTTGCCGGATCCAAAAAGCGCTATTTTAATAATAGGGTATCAAGTTAAAGGTTCTTTGGGTAGAAAGATATTGGAAAAAGAAAAAGAAGTCAGAATTTTAGGGCATAATGTTCCTATAAATGCGAGGGTTGTAAGCGTTGGAGGATATTCTGCACATGCCGACCAAAGACAGCTTATAGAATGGCTTTCTCCTATGCGTCATACCGCAAAAAAGGTGTTTGTTGTTCAAGGAGAGCAGGAAGCTGGAGAAGTATTGTCTCAAATAATAAAAGATGAACTTGCGGTTGACACTCATCTTCCAGAGATGGAAGAGGAGGTTGTATTAGAATAATAATTTATTAAATTATATTAAATTAAAAATATGAAAAACAATCATACCATACATGAAATAGAAAAATCTTCGTTAAAATATAAAATTTGCGTTTCTGGCGCCGCAGAATCTGGGCATTGTTCTGAAAACGCTACCAAACTTGCAGAAGAAGTTGGAAGAGAAATAGTAAGGCAAAATGGGGTTGTTGTCACAGGAGCCACTTCTGGCATACCTTATTGGGCGGCAAAAGGAGCAAAAGAAGAAGGTGGGATATCAATAGGTCTTTCTCCTGCCGCTTCTGAGATTGCTCATATAAAATCGTATCGCTTGCCTACAGATTATTTTGATTTGATAATTTATACTGGCTTTGATTATTCTGGTAGAAACCTTATCCTTACCAGATCTTCTGATGCTGTTATTACAATCTGCGGAAGAATGGGAACGTTAAATGAGTTTACTATTGCATTTGAAGACAACAAACCACAAGGAGTGCTTGTTGGATCTGGAGGAACAGCTGATTATGTAAAGGAGATTGTTGAAAATATGCACAGAGGTCCGGGAAAGATAGTTTACGAATCTGATCCTAAGACATTAGTTAAAAAGGTTATAGAACTTATAGATAAAGAAAAAGAAATAAAAAATAACCATCATTGAAAAATATGGATTTTTTAGGTCCGTTGGATATTGAGATTTTTATAAAACTTATTTTGGCTTTTGTCTTGGGTGTTATTGTTGGTATAGAAAGGGAGTTTGCTGGCAAGGAAGCAGGGCCAAGAACATATTCTTTGATTGCTATAGGTTCTGCTCTTTTTACTATTTTATCTTTGGATCCAAATTTCTCCGGGGAAAACGCAAGGATAATATCCCAAATAATTCCTGGAATAGGGTTTATAGGCGCTGGGCTTATAATTTTTCACCAAAGCAAAGTTCATGGACTTGCAACAGCAGCAGGAGTGTGGGCTATGGCGGCAGTTGGCATAGCTGTTGGAATGGGATATTATGCGGTTGCTGTCTTTTCTGTGTTTTTAGCTTTGGTTGTTTTGTATATTTTCAGAAAAATAGATTTTGATGATAAGATAAAAAGTTTGGTTTATAAAGATAAAAACCAAAAATGAATAAAAGTTTTTGGTATGCGGTGTCCATTCTTTCTGGCACAATGATAGGTGTTGGTATGTTTGCCCTGCCGTATGTTTTTTATAAGGCAGGGTTTTTTGTTGCTCTTTTGCAGTTTGTCGTTTTGTTTTTTGCTATGCTTGTTTTGCATCTTATGATGAGCGAGGTTGTTTTAAGAACAAGACAAAAACATAGGTTTGTTGGATATGTTGAATATTATCTTGGAAATGGAGCAAAAAGGATAGTTACTGTAACAAATATTCTGACTGTAGCAGGAACTTTGCTTGCATATATTTTGGTGTCTGGCATTTTTTTGAAAGTTATAAATGAAAGTCTGTTTTCTTCTTCTGAAAAAAGCCAAGTGTTTTTTTGGCTTTTGATGAGTTTTATTGTTTTTTTGGGTATAAAAACAGTAAAAAAGGCAGAGTTTTTATTTGTTGTTTTTTTGGCTGTTTTTTTGGCCGTTTTGTTTGTAGATGGAAAAGATTATATAAATTTTAATAACTTTTTAACATTTAATCCAAAAGATTTTTTCTTGCCTTATGGTGCAATTTTGTATTCTTTTGCCGGCATTTCTGCAGTTCCTGTTATGAGGGATATGCTTTTCAGACAAGAGAAAAAACTTAAAAAAGCAGTGGCTTTTGGATTTTTTGTCTCTGCTTTGTTTTATCTTGTTTTTGTGTCTGTTGTTGTTGGGGTGTCTGGAAAAATTGTCACAGAAGACGCTTTATCTGGCCTTGATGCTGTTGTGGGAAATGGTATTGCTTTTTTGGGCGCTGTTTTTGGAATATTTGCTGTGGCAACTTCTTATTTGATATATGCTTTTTATCTTAAGCAAACTTTAATGTATGATTTTAAGCTTAAAGAAAATTTGTCTTTGGCATTTGTTGTTTTGGTCCCAATTTTTTTGGTATATACGATTTCATCTGGGTTTTTAGATGTTATAATATTTTTGGGAGCTGTTTTTGGAGGTATTGAGTCTATTGTTCTTATAGCTCTTTATAAAAAAGCAAAAAAAATAGGAGACAGAAAACCCGAATATTCTTTTAACATTCCAAATGTTGTTTTTTTGGTTATGTCTTTGATTTTTGTTTTTGGCATTGTTTATGAAATTTTCTATAATTTATGAGTTTTTTGTTAAAAATTGAAAAAATATTTTTTTATATTTTTTTGTTCAGTGTTCCTTTTCAGTTAAGGATATTGCTTTTTGAATGGGGAGACGGCGGAGAGTATTCGTCTGCTTTTTTGTATTTTACTGATATTGTATTTTTTGTTTTGTTTGTTTTTTGGATTTTTAGCAAAAGGAAGTTAGTTGTTTTAAAAAACGATAGATATCTTTTTTTGTTTTTGCTTTTTGCCTTTTTGTCTTTTATTTTTTCAGGGGGAATTTTTGAGCTTGGGGTTTATAAGTTTTTAAAGTTAGTTGAGTTCTCTGTTTTGTATTTTTATATAAAAAGCAGTTTGGACAGTTTTGGATTTAAAAATGCAGTTTTTGCGCTTGTTTTTTCCGGGGTTTTTCAATCTTTTTTGGCTATTTTTCAGTTTTTTTCCCAAAGCGATGTAGGGTTTAGAATTTTAGGAGAGACGATTTTATCTCCTGATATGCCCGGAGTTGCAAAAATTGATCTGGAAGATTCAAAGTTGATGCGTTCTTATGGAACATTTACTCATCCAAATGTTTTGGGGGCATATTTGGTTTTTTCTTTGCTTTTGTTTTTTTATTTAATAAAAGAAAAATTTTTTAAAAATGAGTTTTTAAATGTTGTTTTTTTGTTTATTTTGTCTTTGGGACTTTTAGTGTCTTTTTCAAGAAGCGCTATTTTGGTATTTTTGGCTGTGTTTTTGATTTTGTTTTTAAAATTTAGCCATCTTAAAATAAAAAAGTATTTTTACCTTCTTGCTTTTTTGTGGTTTTTGCTTTTTGTTATATTTTTTGGAGAGTTCTCGGCAAGGGCAAATATATCTTCTGAAAACTTAAACTTAAGGGACGTGTACAAAAACACTTCATATAATTTTATAGCAGAAAATCCAGTGTTTGGAGTGGGGATTGGAAATTTTGTAAATGAACTTAAAAAAACAAATGTGTTTGGAGACCTTGCTTGGGCGTACCAGCCGGTTCATAATACATATTTTTTAATAGCTTCTGAAATTGGGTTTTTTGGACTTTTGTCTTTTATGTTGTTTTTTGTTTTTTTATTAAAAGAACTTAAACAATCAAGGGTTGATTTTTTTGAAAAAAATATATTTTTAGGTATTTTGTTTTCTGTTGTTTTGTTGTTTTTTATTGATCATTATTTTTGGAGCTTTCAGCAAGGGTCTTTGATGTTGTTTGTGCTTTTGGGTTTTGCATCTTTTTTGGCTTATACCAAAAAAGCAGGTTAGTTTTCCACTTTTGTTGTTGTAATGTTGTTTTTTTGGTTATATAATTTACTTTGTAAGCATTAGTTTTTCAAAAATGGCAAAAATCTTAATCATAGAAGATGAAGAGATATTACTTAATATCTTAAAAAACAAACTTCAAAAAGAAGGTTATGATGTTATAGTGGCGCAAGACGGCGGTGACGGCATACAAAAAATTAAGTCAGAAAATCCCGATCTGGTTTTGCTTGATATACTTATGCCAAAAATGAGCGGAATGGAAGTATTGGAAATTCTTAAAAAAGACGGAATTTTACCTTCTTTGCCTGTTATTGTTATTTCCAATTCTGGACAGCCAGTTGAGCTTGAGAAGGTAAAGGCATACGGAGTAAAAGATGCGCTTGTAAAAGCGGAGTTTAATCCTCAAGAAGTTATAGACAAGATAGAGAGGTTTCTTCCAAAAGATGATGTAGCTCAAAAAAACGAGGAATCTCACAAAACGATATCTGACATAGATCCAAGCGCTTTTTTGGTTCTTGTTGTTGAAGATGATAAATTTTTGCGGGATCTTATGATACAAAAAATTTCAAAAGAGGGATTTAATGTTCTTGATGCTGTTGATGGAGAAGATGGTCTGAAAATTGCATTTGAAAAAAAACCTCATATAATTCTTCTTGATCTTATGCTTCCCGGAATAGACGGGTTTGAGGTTTTAAAGCGTCTAAGGGAATCTGACAAGATAGATAAGATTCCTATACTTATTCTTTCTAATTTAGGCCAGCAAGACGATCTTGATAAAGCTATGCAACTTGGCGCTACGGATTATCTTATTAAAGCGCATAACACACCCGGAGAGATAGTGCAAAAGGTTAAAACTTTGCTTGCAGAAAATTATATAGTTTAATTTTTATGCCGGAATTGCCAGAGGTTCAGACAATAACATCACAACTTCAAAAAGAAATCCCGAATCTTACGATTCGGGATGTTTGGTCTGATTGGATAAAAATGCTTCAAGTCTTAAATCATAATGACCATATAAAGATAAAAAAGAGCCAAAAATTTACCAAAAAAAGCAACCAAAGCAAAAAAGCTAGTATTCTTTTTGAAAGGTTTAAAAATGATATTGTTGGCAAAAAAATAAAAAAGGTTTCAAGGATAGGAAAAAATATTCTAATATATTTGTCTTCTGGTCATTTGCTTTTGGTGCATCAGAAAATGTCCGGCCATTTGCTTTTGGGTAAATGGAAAATAAAAAACGGTGTTGCCGTTCCTGAAGAAGACGGAATTATGAAAGATAAGATGAACGGATATATTCATCTTATTTTTTATTTATCAGATGGCAGAATGCTTGCTTTGTCGGATTTAAGAAAGTTTGCAAAAGTTGTTTTGGGTCCGGAAGATAAGGTTTTATCATTGTCGGAAATTAAAAAATTAGGCCCGGATGTTTTAGATAAGAATTTTAGTTTTGAAAGTTTTAGGAAAATTATAAAAAGCAAAAAAGGAAAAATAAAGCAAGTCCTTTTGGATCAAAGCGTTGTTTCAGGAGTTGGCAATATATATGCAGATGAGTCTTTGTGGAAAGCAAAAATACATCCAGAAACTCAAGCAAACAAAATAGATGACGCAAGGCTAAAAAGACTGTATAATGCAATAAGAGATATAATGAAATTTTCTATAAAAGTTGGTGGAGATTCAATGAGTGATTTTAGGAATATTTATGGAAAAAAAGGAGGTTATCAAAAATATCATAAAGTTTATCAAAGGGAAAAAGAAGCATGCTTTTTGTGCAAGGCACAAATAAAAAGGATAAAAATATCCGGAAGGTCTGCGCATTTTTGCCCTTCTTGCCAAAAAAAAGCTTAAATAACATATATGAAGATAAACTATGAAAAATTTTTAAATCCAAAAACGGTAATCGCCTTGATTGCGGTTTTGTTTTTTGCATATTTTTTTGGTTTTGGCAGTAAGATGACCATTCAAAATGAAGATGATATTATTTCAGATTATAACATTCAAAGCCAGAAAACAAATGATAAAGAAAACGAACCTGATCTGTTTGCAAGCAACATAACAGGAGAAAAATGCCTTTCAGAAAAAGACAAAAGACCAGTTGCTGTTATGCTTGCCGCAGATAAGGTTGCAAGGCCTTTATCTGGCATATCAAGCGCAGATATTGTTTTTGAGATGCCGGTTATAACAGATGGAATAACAAGATATATGGCAGTTTTTTTGTGCGAAGAGCCAAAAGAAATAGGCTCAATAAGATCTGCAAGGGTAGATTTTATGACTTTGGCAAAAAGTATGGATGCAATTTTTGTTCATTGGGGAGGGTCTTCTTTTGCTTTAGATGAATTGAAAAAAGGAGTTATAGATAACATTGATGCTCTTTTGAATCCTTATGATACATTTTTCAGGAAAAAATATGTTAGACCGCCACACAATGGATTTACTTCTTATGAAAAAATAAAAAATGCCGCCACAAAGCTAAAATTTAGACAGACTAACAATTTTGTCGGATTTTTACATGAAGACGGAAAAAGCCAAACAAACCAGAGATATGATATAAACATAGGCTATCCATATCCTTATAATGTTAAATTTAGATATTCTCCAGAAAGAAATTCATATTTTAGGTTTGTTGGCGGGTTCAAAGAGGTGGACAGAAACACAAACAAACAAGTGGAAGTTAAAAACCTCGTTGTTTTAAAAGCTATATCTTTGCAAAAGCAGGGTCAGTACAACGATGTTCAAATAGAAAATTCAGGAGATGCAATTGTTTACAAAAATGGAGAAATAATTCCAGCAAGATGGGAGAAAAAAGACAGATATTATTTTTATGATGAGAACAAAAAAGAGATACCTTTTACAAAAGGAAAGATATGGATATCCATTGTCCAGCCAAACCAGCCTATAACAATAAAAAATGTTCAATAAAAAGCAATGGTTATATTATTTTTTGGAGATAACGAGTTTGAAAGCAAAAGAAAGCTAAAAAAAGCCTTGGAAAATTATAAAAAAAAGCACAAAACAGGGCTTAATCTTTTGTTTTTTTATCCTGAAAATTTTTCTTTTGAGAAATTCAAAGATGCAACAGAAACTGCTCCGATGTTTTTTGAGAAAAAATGTTTGGTTTTGAAAGATTTTTTTTCAAAAAAGCACAAAGACACAGATGTTATAACAAAATACATAAAGGACAATCGATTAAAAGAAAACTCTGAAGTTGTTATTATCTTTTTTGAAAGCCATTTTGATGACAAAAAAGACAAAAATTTCTTTTGGCTTTGCCAGAAACCATCATTGCCTTATCAGTCAAAAAGCTTTAATTTTCAAGAAACAAAAAGATGGGTCAGAAAGGAAGCTTTAAGCTTTGGTTTTGATATAGAAAATGAAGCAATTGAAAGCATAATTTTATATTGTGGACAGAATTTATTTAAAATAGAAAATGAGCTTATTAAGTTTCAGCTTTTACAAAAAAAGAAAGTAGCAGAGAGCGATATAAAAAATTTAGTTTTTAAGGGAGAACAGGAAAGCAATATATTTGAAGCTGTTGAGTGTTTGGCAAAAGACCAAAAGCAAAAAGCACTGGAAATATTTTTTGAGCAAATAAAAGAAGGAAAAACTTTGTCTTACATTTTGACGATGATAAGTTTTCAGTTCAGAAACATTTTAAAAGTAAAATCTTTGCTTGAAGCGGGAGTTTTGTCAGATTCAAGTATAGCAAAACAAGCAAAGCTCCACCCTTTTGTTGTAAAAAAAACGATACCTCTTGCAAAAAAAACCAAAAAAGAAGACATTGCTAGAATTTTCAAAAAAGCGCAAGAAGCAGAAAAAAAATCAAAAACATCTCAAATTGACGACTTTCTTTTACTTTTAAATTTAATTTTTTCAAAATAAAAACAGGGGACTTGCCCCTGTTTTTATTTTGTTTTTGAGAGCGCTTTGTTTAACGCTATTGTTATTCTTGATTTTTTCCTTGCGGCTGTATTTTTCTTTATAACATTTTCTTTTGCCGCTTTGTCTAACGCTTTGTATATTTTTGGTATTAGTTTTTGCGCTTCTTCTGGCTTTCCTTCTGAAATTAACTTTTTCTCTTGCTTTATCAAAAGTCTCATCTTGTTAAGATAAGTTAGATTTCTTTTTCTTCTTTTTTTGTTTTGTCTTAAAGATTTTTTCTCTGATTTTGTTATTGGCATTATTTTTCAGTTACTTTTAAATTATGAGGTTAATATATCATAAAATAAAAAAAATGCAAGCATGTAGATTTTAATAATTAGCATGGCAAAAACTATTTTTACCGTTTTATAAAAAGCCAAAACACAATTTTAAAAACCAAGCCTTATCTTCTGAATGTATCTATATAATTTTTTCTT
>JALTWS010000019.1 GCA_027048495.1 Candidatus Azambacteria bacterium | reverse complement strand
ACACAATATATTTACAAAACTATTGTAATTTTAGTTATAATATCACTTATCGGATTTACAATAATTCCGTTTTTATTTTAATTATTTTTTCAAAACCTTAAAATAAACTTCTGGTGGAATATTTACTTTTCCTCTTTGTTTCATTTTCTTTTTTCCTTTTTTTTGCTTTTCCAAAAGCTTCTTTTTTCTGGTTACATCTCCACCATAAAGATATCCAGTTACATCTTTTCTTAGGGCAGATATATCTTCTCTTGCCAGTATTTTTGATCCAACCGCAGCCTGCAAAGACACAGCAAAAAGCTGCCTTGGTATTATATCTTTTAGTTTTGACACCATCATTCTTCCAATCTCTTGAGCCTTGCTTTTTACTACAATCCTTGAAAGCGCCTCCACTCTTTCCCCTGCGACCAGTATATCCATTTTTACAAGCTCAGCAGGCTTAAAACCTAAAAGCTCATAATTTAAAGAAGCGTATCCTGAGGTTACCGACTTTAAATCATCAAAAAAATCAACGATAATCTCAGACAAAGGAGCTTCATAAACAAGCAAAACTTTTTCTTCAGTTAAATATTGTGTGTCTTTATAAACTCCGCGAACTTTATCCAAAAGAGTCATAATAGACCCCAGATATTCGCTTTTTGTCATTATCTCAAGCTTTACATAAGGCTCCCTGCTTTCTTTTATATTTGCAGGATCAGGCATCTGAGACGGAGAATAAACCAGCCTCTCTTCTCCATTTTTTAGCAATATACTGTAAGATACTGAGGGTATAGTTATTAGCGGTTCTATGTTATGTTCTCTTTTTAATCTTTCTCTTACAATGTCCATATGCAACATGCCCAAAAAACCACAACGAAAACCCCTGCCAAAAGCTTCGGACTGTTCCGGCTCAAAAGACAAAGAAGAGTCATTCAGCCTAAGCTTCAAAAGACCGTCTCTTAAAAGATCATAATCGTCAGCATCCTGCGGAAAAAAAGAAGCAAAAACAACAGGTTGAACTTCTTTATATCCGGGAAGGTTTTTTTCTGCCGGATTGTTTTTTAGTGTTATAGTATCTCCCACCCTTACCTTGTCTATTTCTTTAAGTCCAGTTGCAATATACCCTATCTGCCCTGTTAAAAGTTCTGGCTTTTCAATTAAATCTGGCTTAAATACTCCACACTCTAAAACTTCGGCTTCTGACTTTAAAATCATAGACTTTATTTTATCATGCCTTTTTACAAAACCGTCCACTATCCTAACATTTGCTATTACACCCTTAAAAGAATCAAAAACAGAGTCAAAAATAAGCGCTTTAAGCGGAGAATTTGGATTGCCTTTGGGAGCTGGAATCTCGCTTATTATTTTTTCTAAAAGCAAAGGCACTCCTTTTCCAGTTTTTCCCGATATTTCCAAAACATCATTTTTATCTATATTAAGAAAATTTGCTATCTCTTCTTTTACTTTTTCTGGCATTGCATTTGGCAAGTCAATTTTGTTTACAGCAGGAAGTATCTTTAAGTTTTGCTTTTGCGCCTGCTCAAGCACCGCAAGGGTTTGCGCCTGCATACCTTTGGTTGCATCAACAAGCAAAACTGCTCCTTCAACTGCCGCAAGCGAACGGGAAACCTCATAAGAAAAATCAACATGCCCGGGGGTGTCTATTAAATTTAAAATGTATTCTTTGCCATCTTTGTGCTTGTAATTCATAACCACCGGCTGCATTTTTATTGTTATCCCCCTTTCCCTTTCCAAACTCATGGTATCCAAAAGCTGATCCTGCATCTTTCTTTTTTCAATCGTTTTTGTCTCCTCAAGCAATCTGTCAGAAAGCGTAGATTTTCCGTGATCAATGTGAGCTATAATACAAAAGTTTCTTATTAAATTTTGCTTGTCTTTTTCGTTCATATTTATGATTGATTATACATAAATTTTACAAAAAACAAAGACCAAAAAAAGAAAAACCCCGCTTCTTTAGCAAGCGAGGTTTTGAAATTTGGTTCGGAAAGGCAATGCTTTTGTTCTTACAGCGCCTGCAGGCGCCTCTGTCCGGAGAGCAGCCAGGGATTTTAGCCCCTGGTCTTTAAAATAAGAGGATTAATAATTGCTCTCTTATGCAAGCCTAAGAGCTCGCAAAAACAGACATACTCGCATCCTGCATCCGTCCTGCAAAAACTGCCAGCATCACCTTTCCGAGAAATGAACAACTTAAATTTTTCTAACATAAAAAACAAAATATGTCAACATTAACACTAATGTTTTGCTATTATAATCTAATGTGGCAAATCAAATCCAAGGAGGATAAATCCAATGAGTGGATTTTTAGTTCTTACAAGAAGACCGGGTGAAAGCATCATCATTGGAGAAGGAGAAAATGAAATCATAGTAACAGTGGTAAAAATTCAAAAAAACAGCGCAAGAATATCAATAAAAGCTCCCCCCAATGTAAAAATAGTAAGAGAAGAAATAAAGGACAAAGAAAAAAAGTAAAAAACTCCCCCAAAGCCAACAGGCTTTGGGGGTTTTATTATACGGTTGTTGTTTTGAAAGCAAAATACTGAATTTTTGCTTGCTTTTTTTGCTTTGGAGGAAACATATCACAAGATGCAAAATATATGCTGGAAATATACATAAAAAAGCACAAAACCAAAAAAACTTCAAGCTCCGAAAAAAGATAAAGAACAACTGACACGTATGCAAAAAAACAAAGCAAAAAGACTCTTGCAAAAAACAAATCTTTTTTGTTTTTGTTCATATACCCAATCTCTTGTTTTGCCTGTTTTTCTGAGCGAGAAACATCATTCCAAGCAGAAAGTCCAATAAACATAACAAACAAAGAATATATTAAAGCTTTCAAAAAAGAACCGCTAAGATAAACCATTGAAACAAAAAAGCAAACCAACGAAAACAACAAGCAAAATCTAGCCAAAAAAAAGCAGTCTTTTTTTGTTTTTGCCTGAAACTCAGATGCAAGCCTCTCATGCATGTTAACCAACCAACTATCAATAGAAAAAAACATAAACTCCTCCTTTTTGTAAATGAGCAAAACCATAAAAATAAAAGCACTTTTTCAAAGCAAAGTCAATTATACCATTACACAAACCAACTTTTACTTAACTTTCTCACGATCGTGAGAAAGTTAAGTAACTTTTGTAAAAAATAATAAAATAAAAATTAAATTTAATTAAATCTTAGATATTAAATTTTCTAATATCATAATTTATCCGACCCATTAACTTCTGCTGAATATGTTTTTGAAAGAAACATCTTTTTTATTGGCAAAGTAAGCGCCTCCCAAAAAGCAAAAAATGCTGGAATTTTTAAAAGATAAGCTACAAAAAGGTAAACAAAAAATCCAACAAAAAACGCAACCGCTCCCTGCAAAAATATTCCCCAAAAAGTATGCATATTAACTGTATTTGCCATAAAATAAAGCATAGGATAAATTGCAGCACCCATAGCTAAAACAGCTATATTTATTCTATTGACAGAAAACAATATTTTGCTTGAAGAAAACTCTTCTATCTTGTTTGATAAAGCAAAATAAAGCCACAAAAGATTTATAATGGAAGCTACTGAAAATGCCAGAGGAAGCCCCAAAACAGAAATGTCAGGAATATCAGCGACCTTTAGAACTTCAGCAAAATTAGCCGCAAACCATCCTCCACTTTTCAAAAGATTTACAAAATAAAAACTTAAAAATATATTCAAAACCAAAGAAGATACATTTATAAAAACTGGAGTCTTTGAGTTTCCCATGGCAAAAAACGCCCTTGAAAAAAGCGGAACCAAACTTTGAGAAAAAATAGATAAAGCAAAAAGTCCCAAAGCGGCGGCAGTAAGACGAGTATCAACCCAACCAAACTCCCCTGTTCCCAAAACAACACGAACAATTTGCGCTCTTTCTAAAATTAAAAACACAGACATTGGAATAACCAAAAATAATATCTGATTTGTAGTTGTGTAAAATTTATCCAAAAATCCTTTTATATCTTTTTTGGCATAACTTTCTGATAGAGCAGGAAAAACTGCTGTTACAAAAGATATGGCAAATATCCCTATGGGGATATACTGCAGGTCATTTGCATAATTAAACACAGATATGCTTCCTGAAGCAAGCGACGATCCTATTGCTGTTATAACAATAAAATTAGCCTGATAAGCAAAAATCCCTATTAGCCTTGGCAGAGCTAAAAAAAACATCTCTTTTAATGCAGGATGGGAAATATCAAATTTTGGACTGTATTTAAATCCTAACTTTATTGTTGGAGGAATTTGGATCAAAAAATGCAAAAAAGCTCCCAAAACCACTCCAAAAGCAAGCCCCAAAACTCCAAATTTATCAACAAAAAACAAAGCGCCAAAAATTATACCAATATTGTAAAGAACAGGAGCAAGAGCAAACGACATAAATCTTTTGTTTGCTTGCAGAAAGCTTATTAATATGCTTGATGCACCTAAAATTATCGGGCTTAAAAGCATAATTCTGGTCAATGTTATAGTAGTTTGTATGTTCTGCTCAGAAAACCCAAACACAAAAAAAGGAATAATTTTTGAAGCAAAAACAAACATTAAAGCACACACCAAAACCACTAATCCAAAAAATACATTCAAAACCAAATTAGTAAGATAAAGAGCCTCTTTTTCAGATCTTTGTTTGTATTTTAAAAAAACAGGTATAAAAACTATTGTTACCAAACCAACTACAAATATGTTATATACAAAATCAGGCAGTCTAAACGCGGCAAAATACATATCCATTTCCTCACCAGCTCCAAACTTATCAGCAAAGATTCTATTTCTTAAAAGCCCAAGCACTCTGGAAAGCAAAGAAAAAAAGCCGATCATCAAAGCGGCTGATATAACAAATTTATATTCTTTGTTTAAGAAATTTCTAATCACAAAAACATTTGCTAATTTTAATGCACAAATAATACATCAATTTAAAAATTTATACCAACACTCAAAATCATATCTGACTTAAGATATCCGCTATACTCTCCCCATGACCCTTCCGGCAAAGAATATATAAAACTCCAGCTATCTGGCAATTTAACTTTAAAATCAACATACAAATCCTGTCCCGGCTGTTTTTCAAACACAAAATCAATGTCGTCTCCTTTTTTTGTTGTATCAAGAGAAAAAGGGAGCTTATACTTTAAAGTTATTTCAGTTTTTTCGCCCGGACTTGTGTATACCCACCCGGCAAAAACAGTTTTTGAAGATTCTGAAAATTCATCAATCCCAAAATCCTGCCTGAAAATAGCAGAGTTTATTGAATTTTTTACATCTTCGTCTTGAACAAATCCCGCTTTTTTGTAATCTATTGGCGCTTCATATTTTTCCTTAGTAAATCCGCTTGCTTCAATAAGTTCAGAACCAAAAGGAACATAAATTCTCAAATAAGAAGAATTAACCTGATTTTGCCAATCATACGGACTGTTTTTGCCTTCGTTTTTTATAGTAATGTTTAAAGTATTTATTATAGAACCGTCTTTTTGAATTTCTGATACTTTGGTCATGCTTCTTTTTGTGACTCTATCAGTTTTGTAACCATTTATATTACTTGCAACAACCGCCAAATAATCTGCATCATTATTTTTTAAAATCTCTCCTCCCCAGCCGTTTTTTAAAATAATATCTTGGTATTTTGGATGATTAGCATAAAACATTATGTTTTTGTTTTTAAACTCATCTGCAACAAGATAAAGCAAGCTTAAAAGATCGTCATTTGAAATGCCAGACAATTTACTTAAAATAACCGGAACAATGTCGTTTAATATCTTTTTTGGCTTGTTTTCTTCTTTGTCATAATTTTCTTCAACCTGAAATTGAACAATATCATAAAAATCATCTTTTGTCAGAACAACGCCATATTCTGGAAGCTCAATCGGACCTGTAATCTCAAGCAGTCTTTCTATAAATTTTTCATTTATAGCTATTATACCGTCTGGAGTAGGAGCGCCAGCTTTTTCATAAAAAAACATCATTTTTTTTGCAGATGTTGGAAAATCTAAAAACCAGTTTGAATCATGAAGGCTCCACGCAGTAGATATTTTTTGAATAGGATAAGGAGGAACAACTTTGTAATAAAGCTGACCATCTAAATTATAAACATTATCCATAAAAATATCTTTTATGTAGCCAAACTCTGTTTCTATTGCACCATAAGAACCAATAAACCCTCCTGTTGCTCTTGCCTCTGCTGTATTTTGGGCTACAACAAGAAAATGTCTTGGGTTTTCCTGCCCCAAAAACCACAAAGAAAACTCTAAATATTCAGAAACTTTTTCTATATTCTTTTTTATTTTAGGAAAATCTTTTTTTAAATTAAAAATTTGTTCTGATACATCTTGATCAAAATCATACGGATTTATTTTTTTTAAGTCACTTTCCGCTTTATCTATGTAATTTTTTGCTAAATTTAACTTAAAATATGCATTTTGCAAAGCGTTGCCAAAACTATTATCAGAAACATATACATCATTTTTGTCTGAAGAAACTTTAAATATATCTTCTGCTGACATTTTAATTATCGGATCGGCAGCTTCTGATACTATCTTTCCCACATAAGACAAGTTTACAGCAACATCAAGCATATTTACTTTAGAAGATATGCTTTCAAGAAACGGAATCCAAGAAAAAGCATCTATCAAAGATGCCCCCATATTATTTGCCATTTTCTGCGCATAAGAAAATTTTTGATAAGCCTCACTAAAAGCAAAGCCAGCGCCTTCAAAATCAAAATCCAGCATTCTTTCTTGAGCTTCCTTTACGCTTTTGTATGCATCAATGCTGTTTTGCAAAACAAGCTCCTTTACATTTTTACTTCCAAAAAAGAAAGCAAAATACAAAACCGCAAAAAATAAAATTACAACCAAAGCAGAAAAAACAATATTTTTTATTAAAAAGCTTTTTCTAATCTTTGGCTTTTTTTTGTACACAATATTTTTGCTGTCTGGTTCTTGCTTTTTTGAAGTAATATCAGGCTTTTGTTTTTGCTGTTTTTTGCTTTTTAATGAAGAAAAATCATAATCAACATCTCTTTGAGAAACAGAGCTTTTAGCAAAAGTTATTTTTGTCTTTTCAGCAGAAGGAAAAGAAGCGGGTCTAGCCAAAAAATCACTTTTTGGCCTGTTGTTTTGCGGAGGCTTTATATCGTATAATTTTTTATCAATATTAAATCTTGGATCTTTCATAAAGTAAATTATATCATAAAATATTTTTTTATGTAACAGAATCAAGGTAAAGTTTTTGCGTTTTTTTTGCGCATTCTTCCCATGAATATTTTTTTAAAACTTCCTTTCCATTTTGTATCAATTTTTCTCTTATTTTTTTGTTTTCCAACAAAATATTTACTTTTTTTGCTATATCTTCCGGATTTTGAGGATCAAAAAACAAAGCCGCATTACCAAGAGATTCTTTTAAAGCTCCTGTCTCAGAAACGGCACACGGAGTTTGATAACTTAAAGCTTCCAAAGGACCAAATCCAAAACCTTCTAAAAATGAAGGTAAAACAAACACCTCTGCATTTTTCAAAAAATCCCCCATGTCCTTTGGATCTATAAATCCTGGTGTTATTATATATTTTGAAAGCCTCAATTTTTCCCAAGTTTTTCTTACTTCAGGATATAGCTTATCCTCTTTTCCTCCAAGAACCAGACAAATGTCTTTTTTATATTTTTTTCTTAAAATAAAAAGGGCTTTAACCAACCCGACAAGATTTTTATGGCTTCTCCAAACTCCGCTGTAAAATATGTAAGGCTTTTTTATATTAAACTCTCTTTTAAATTCGCTTTTTTCTTTTGGCAACCAGCCATCTTTTTTTCTGTAAGGTATCCCTTGATAAACAACATGAATTTTATCCTTGGTTTTTTTAGAAAAAGAAACAATTTCATTTTTTGTGTATTCTGAAACAGCAATTATATTTTTGCTAAATTTCAAACTTGCATTAAAAACCAACCAAAATGCTTTTTTTCTAAAAAAAGAATTCATTTTGTGTCCCGGAAAATACTTCGGAGTAAGATCATGTATTGTTGTTATTCTATTTTTAAAATAAAAAATTGGAGCATTAAAATGGGGAAAGTGCATTAAATCCAATTTCTCTTTTTTGATTTGAAACAAAAATTTTGTCTGCTCGCAAAAAGAATACCAACTACAGTCTGCCAAAACTTTCTTAAAATTTTCAGAAGGCAACTTATAATCAAAATTATTTTTTCTTAAAAACAACACATACTGATTTTTATCATCAACTTTTGCAATATTTTCTATTAAGTTTTTTATATAAAGCCCTATCCCTGTTTGTTCTTCCCCCAACATTCGGGCATCTATGCCTATTTTCATAAGTTGATTATAACAAAAGCTAAACGCTTTTTAAAACCTTTAAAGTTTCTTTTCCTGCTTTTTCCCAACTGAATTTTTTTGATCTTAAGATTCCCTTTTCTTTAAATGTTTTTTTTAATTTTTCATCTTTTAAAATGGCAAGAATTGCTTGGGCTATTTCATTTTCGTTGTAAGGATTTACCAAAACAGCAGAGTCTCCTACAACTTCCGGCATAGAGGAACAGTTTGAAACTATTGCAGGAACACCACACGCCATAGCCTCAAGCGGAGGCATTCCAAAACCCTCAAAAAAGCTCGGATATAAAAACAACTCTGCCATATTATAAATATGTACTTTGTCATTTTGATTTACAAATCCTGTAAAAACAATATCGTTTTTGAATTTTGAATTTTTTGCCTTGTTTAAAATATCATCAAAAAGCCAACCAAATGTCCCTGCCAAAACCAAGCTTATTTTTTCCTTTTCTCTTACCTTTTCAAACGCAGATATTATTCCTTCTATATTTTTTCTTGGCTCTATTGTTCCAAAATACAAAATAAACCTTTCTGGAAGATCATATTTTTTCCTGACACTTTCCAAAATTTCATTTTTAAAAAGAGGCTTAAAATTCCTGTTTACTCCCGGATATATAACCTTAATTTTCTTCTCTTCTATTTTATAAAATTCTACAATATCAAACTTGGTAGATTCTGATACAGTTATTATCATATCAGCGTTTTTTGCCTGTTTTTTTGGGTTTTGTAAAAAATGCCAATATCTTTTCTTAAAAGAAAAAAACTCAGGATAATACAAAAAAGAAAGATCATGAAAAACCACCACCTTTTTGCTCTTTTTCACATAAGAAGACATAAAATGAGGAGAGAAAAATACATCTGTCCCTCCCAAAATGTCATCTACTTTAGGCTGAGAAAAAAAAGAAAAAAATCCAACCAACTTATCTGGAACATTAAAATCAAACAGTTTTGCATTTTTTCTTTTTAAAATAAATTTTGGAACTTGGCTTTTTAAAAAAGCATTATAAAAAAGCAAGAACTCGTCCTCTTTTGACTTTAAAAGTTCTTGTAAAATATTTAGTGTATACTCCTCAATGCCTGTGCGCCTTCCTTTTGCTATTGTTCTTAAATCAAATCCTATTTTCATTTATTGTTTTTATTATTTTTTCTTTAAAAATGCTTTTGTTAAATTTTTCTGCATGTTGCCTTATTTTTTTTGGATCAAATTTTTTGTTTTCAAACCTGTTTACCACATCTATTAAATCTTTTGTCGTTTGTTTTTCAAAAAACATTCCTGTTATATCTTCAATAACCGTTTCTTTTGCTCCCCCTTTTTTGTATGCTAAAACCGGCTTCCCGCATGCCATAGCTTCCAAAGGAACTATGCCAAAATCCTCTTCTTGGGGAAAAATTAACGCCTTTGCTTTTTGGTAGCATTTTTTTAGCTCTTTGTCATTCAAAGCTCCTAAAAATTCTATGTTTTTTGAAGCTATTTTTTGTAATTTTTTTCTTTCTGGACCGTCTCCGACAATTTTAAGAGGCAGTCCAAGCTCAGAAAAAGCCAAAACCCCAAGGTCAAACCTTTTATAAGACAAAAGTCTCCCTACCATCAAAAAATATTCTCCTTTCTCAGAAGATAAAGAAAATTTATCAATATCAACCGGCGGATGGACAACAACTGCTTTTTTTTTGTAGTATTTTTTTATCCTTTTTGCAACAAAGTTAGAGTTTGCTATGTAAAAATCAGGCCTTTGGGAAGCCTGAAAATCCCAAGTTCTTATGTAAGTCATAAAATAAGGTATAAGCTTTTTTACAAATTCTGGAAAAGGAAAATCTCTTATATACTTATGAGAATCATCCCAAGCATAACGGGTAGGAGTATGACAATAGCAAATATGCTTGGTATTTGGAGTAGTTATTACTCCCTTTGCGTATGAAGCAGAATCGGAAATAACCAAATCATAACCAGAAAGGTCAAACTGCTCAATAGCAAAAGGCATAAGGACCAAAAAGCTTCTGTGATGTTTTTTTGCAAAAGGTACTTTTTGCAAAAAGGAAGAGTAAATTTTTCTTTTGGGAAATTTTCTGTCAATAAGCTTTTTGTCGTAAATCAAAGTATATATCGGAGCTTTGGGAAATATCTCACAAAGCGCCTCAAGCACCCTTTCTGCTCCTCCGTATTGGGTTAAATAGTCATGTACCAATGCAACTTTCATATTTTAATTTATGTTTAACAAGCCGATTTGTCCTTAAATAAAATTAAAAATGTCCTTAACAGAATCTTTATATCCAAAAACAAAGACCAGTTTTCTATATAATACAAATCCAGTTTTATCTCTTCTTCAAAAGGCAAATCGGAAGATCCGGAAACCTGAGCCATACCTGTCATTCCTGCCTTAATGGCAAGAACTTTTTTGTGGCGCCTTTCGTATTGGGCAACTTCATCTGGTTGATGAGGCCTTGGACCAACAAGACTCATCTGGCCCAAAAAAACATTAAAAAGTTGAGGAAGCTCGTCTATTCTTGTTTTTCTTATAAACCTGCCAACTCTTGTTATACGAGGATCATTTTTTATTTTAAATAACGGTCCGTCTTTTCTTTCGTTGTTTTTTATAAGATCTTTTTTCATCTTTTCTGCCCCGTCCACCATTGATCTGAATTTATATAGATAAAACTCCTTGCCTTGGGTAACTCTTTTTAACCTGACAAACACAGGCCCTTTTGAGTCAAGCTTTATTATAATCCCCAGAACAACAAAAAACGGAAACAAAACAACAATGCCAAAAACAGAACCAAAAATATCAACTGTCCTTTTTATAACTCTGCCCCATCCGTCCAAAGGAGTATATTTTAATTCCATAAGCTGAATTCCAGAAAGAGTATCAACATTTATGTTTGTAGTCAAAGATTGAAACAATGTGGGGGCAAACCTAAAATTTACCCTGTTTTCTTGGCAAAACTCAGCCAGATCAACCATATCATAAGCCGGATAATCTGACTGGCCAACAACAACAGTGTCTATTCCTTTTTCAAGAACAATTTTTTTTATGTAATTTAAGTCAAAATTTGAAATCTTATTGACAACCCTAAAGCCCAAAGCAGGCTTTTGCTTCATTTGCCTTGCCAGCATCTCTGATATCTTGTCAGATCCGATAACAATAGCTTTGTAAGCTCCAATATCAAACTTAACCATAAGATATTTTTGTATTTTTCTAACCAAAAGCCTTCCCAAAGTAAGGTACAATATGGAAAAAAACCAAACCGCTAAAATTATAAATCTGGAATCAAACTGTTCGCTTTGCAAAAATATATAAACGATAACAGCCATCATAGCCAAAGAAACCGCAGAAATTATCTGAAAAAATTCTTCCAGCATCTTTTTTCTGTTTACTTTATAAAGCCCAAGCAAAGCAAATATTAAAATCCAAAAAGGAGCAACTTCCAAAGACAAAGACATATATCTCTCAAAAGGCAAATGCTCAAAAAACAAAACCGGACGCAAGTTGGAAACAAACTCGCTTGTCCTTAAAGCATAAGCAGATACAGCCGCCAAAACAAGCATTAAAAAATCAAGCGGAACCAAAATAACAGTAAAAAACAACTGTGATTTTTTCATAAGCAAAAAATTAATATATAGCTATCATATAGAATTTTTCAAAAAAAGAAAAGTGCCAAAAAAAGCAAAAAACAGGAGCATAACCCCTGTTTTTTGCATCAAAACAGATCAAGACAAAAATGTAAGCCGGATTCTGTACTTTGCTGACGCAAAGCCGCAATCATTTATCTTGGCTTGCCATTACTGGCAAGCTCATGCGACCACCCCCAGCACCTTTTTTGTAAAAACAAAAGGCGCCAGGATACTGTCTTGCACCCCGCAAGGATTTAGCCGTTTCACCCCTTGTGTTGCCACAAGGACTACTCCAAGTTGGAGCCCACTTGCCTTTCGGCTCGTGGCGTCTCTGTTCGCACCTCTACACCAGCAACCAGCAACTAGTGCCTGACTGCTAGTGCGACGGCCGTTAGCCGCTGCGTTTATTTCGCAAAAAGCGAAAATAGGTGTCCGGACTTTCCTCCCCTGCTTTTTTAAAAAAGCTCAGGCGATTGCGCTTTTTGCCTTGATCTGTTTTCAAAAAGCTGGACTTATTATACCACACAAAAAAATACTTGACAAGTATTTTAAAACATGATAAGGTAAAAGTGTTCTTCAGGATGGGCCTGGGGAATATGAGTTAACGTCCGCCCCCGGGGAATAAACCAAGCGGGGGCAACTACGCCCCAGAGGGGCAAGGAGGTGAACATGGGCTACAATGCCCGAGATGCCCCCTGACGGGGGAAAATTACAAAAATCCTTTTATAACCAAGGCGACCCACATCTGTGGTCGCCTTTTCATTTTTAACAAATAAAATAAACAAATAAAAATTAACTGTCTAGAGCTTTGTTTAGTGCGGCATCTGCCTCTTTGTTGTATTCTCTTTTTATATGTTCAAATGTAACTTTTTTAAATTCTGTTTTTAGGTTGTGAATCTCTATAAAAAACTTTTGAATATTTTCGTTTGTCAGCTTGTACTCCCCTGTTAATTGTTTAAAAGCAAGCTCTGAATCCATCTTGACATGAACTTCCGTCTCTTTTGCCTTTTTTTTGCCCAAAAGCAGTTTTGCTTTTTGCAAAGCAAATATTATTGCTTTGTATTCCGCTTCATTGTTTGTTGCTGTACCGATCTTTTCACCATAAGTTTTTATGGTGTTTTCTTTTTCATCTTTTATAACCACCCCTATGGCAGAGGGACCCGGATTTCCTCTGGACCCGCCGTCTGTATATATTATTAATTTATTCATTTTATTTGTATTAATAAATTAAATTTGAATTTAAAATAATATTGAATCTCTTTTTTCTAAAATCGTTTACGACGTGTTAACGGAATCGCAGACCTTGAAAAATTCAAGGCAGTGAGCGCATCATAGAGTAAACGATTTTAAAAAAAGAATTTACCGTTTTTTGCACAGGCAATGAAAAGCAAGTTAAAAAATGTTATTTTAACAGAAAGTTTAATTTATATCATTATATGTTAACCTTAAATCTCTTATATTTAACTGAAGCTCCTTTCTTCCCTGCCACTCGTTTGCGTCCATCTCAAACACAATATCCATTTTATCACCCTTCTTAATTTTTTCATAAAAGTCTCCCAGCCCAAAACCAACCGCATCAAAAAATTTTAACTTTCTATCTTGTGTTTTTGCTTTTAACTTTAATTTCAAATGCTTGCTCCCATTCCCAACAATTTTAATGTCAGAAATCTCAAGACCCTCAGAAAAAAGCAAAGGCTTTGGATTTTTTTGCCCAAAAGGCTCAAATTTAAGCAAAAAATCCAAGGTTTCCCAGTTTATATCTTCTGGCAAAACTTTAGCTTCTATTTTCAAAGTTGGTTCAAGCTTCAAACTTCTAAGCTTTGGCTCTGAAACTTCAATAATCAGTTTTTTGAAATCATCTATCTTTTTTTCATAAATGGAAAATCCTCCCGCTCCTTTGTGTCCTCCAAACGCTTTGAATATGCTTTTGTCTTTTTTGGCGCACTCTGACATTGCGTTTACTATATCAAATCCATCCACACCCCTGCAGGAGCCTTTAAATACATTTCCAACCCTTCCGTAAACAAAAGACGGCCTTGCATATTTTTCTGTAATTTTGCTTGCCACAAGACCTACTATACCCGGAGTCCATTTGTCATCTCCTATCACTATCACGTCGTCTAACTTTCCCTTTCTTTCTGCATCCTTTTCTATCCAAAAAATAGCTTCTTTTGTTGCTTCTTCAACAAATTTCCTCCTGTCGTCATTTGCTTTTTTTACCAACAAAAAAAGCTCTTCTGCTTTTTTTTCACTTTCTGTTGACAAAAGCTCATAAGAGACAGAAGCATGGGTCATTCTTGAAGTTGCATTTATTTTTGGAGCAACTTGAAATGCCAAAAAAGTTGAATCAACTCCGTTTTTAAATTTTTCAGATTCTAAAATGAGCTTTTTAAGCCCGGGCCTTTTTGTCTTTTTTACAACCAAAAGCCCGTATTTTACAAGCGTTCTGTTCTCTCCCAAAAGAGGCATCATATCAGCAATGGTGGCTGTTGCAACCAAATCCAAAAGCCATTTTTCAAACCCATTTTTAATTCCTCTTTTTTTGCCAAAATCAGAATGTAAAAGAGCAGAGCACAGCTTAAAAACAACAGCGGCCGCGCACAAATCTTTGAACTCATATCCGCAAGCTTTTTGTTTTGGATTTACAACAGCAAAAGCTTTTGGCAAAACATCTGACTGAATATGATGGTCAACTATTATTACATCAACATTGTTATCATTTAAAATATCAACTTCTTGCGCATTGGTAATTCCGCAATCAACTGTTATTAAAAGATCAACTCCGTTTTTTACTAAATCCAAAATAGCGGATTTGTTAAGTCCGTATCCTTCTTTTTGCCTGTCGGGAGTATAAGTTTTGAAGCTTACACCTAACTCTTTTAAGGTTGATGCCAAAATTACCGAACCGCAAACTCCGTCCGCATCATAGTCATGATATATAACTATCCTTTCTTTGTTTTCTGCCGCTTTTATTATTCTTTCTGTTGCTTTTTTCAAATCATAAATCAAAAAAGGATCTAAAAGATCCTTGTCATAATCAGGATTGAAAAACTGCTCCGCTTCTTTTTTTGTTTTTATGCCTCTGTTGTACAAAAGCTGTGCTATAACTTTAGGATATTGGTCCAAAACATCAAAAATACTTTCCGGAGCGCTTTTTTCAATCCTCCATAACTTTCCTGTTGCTGTTTTGTTATTTTGCATTTTAGGCTATTCTATTAAATTTTTCGATCTTAATTCTGCCTTTGACTGCGCCATAGTTATCATTCCGTCTTTTGCTCCCATTTGCATAACAGAAAAAATATTTGCAAGACGATGCTCTCTTATCAAAGAAGATACAGCAGGTGTGTTTATCATAATCTCATAAGCCGCTATTCTTCCGCCTCCTTTTTTCTTCAAAAGCTCCCTTGAAACAACAGCAATTAAATTGCTTGCAAGCTGATTTAAAATTTGGTTTGCCTGCACAGCAGGAAACATATTAACTATTCTTCCAATAGCCTCAACTGTTGAAGAACTGTGAATGGTTGCCAAAACTAAATGCCCTGTTTCTGCCGCCATCAGCGCAGTTTCTATTGTCTCCAAATCTCTTAACTCTCCTATCATTATAACATCAGGGTCCTGCCTAAAAGACGCTCGCAAAGCATCGTAAAAAGAATGACTGTCAAGCCCGATTTGCCTTTGTTCTATTATGCTTTGTTTTTTGGGATATATAAACTCTATTGGGTCTTCAATTGTTATAATATGCGCCCTTTTTTCAGAGTTTATCATATTTATAATAGCAGCAATAACAGAAGATTTACCAGAAGCGGTAGATCCAGTAAGCAATATTAAGCCCTTTTTAAGCTGGGCAAATTTATGGATAACTGGAGGAAATCCTAAAAACTCTGGAGTTGGAATCTCGGTTGCAATAATACGGATAGACAAGGCAAACATACCTTGCTGAAGGTGTATATTTGTTCTGTATCTTGTGTCTTTTAAGGTATAAATTACATCAAACTCATACCCCTGAGCTACTTTTTCTCTTGCTTCATCTGTCGGTAAAATATTAAACACAAACTCCGCAAGTAAATCTTGGTCAACTTCTTTGTTATCCAAAGGCTCTAAAGTTCCATGGATTTTTGCCATCGGTCTTTGGCCTGCCACCAAATATATGTCTGATGCTTCTTTGTTTTTTGCTTGTTCTAAATAGTTATTAAATATTTCCATATTTTTAAAATTTAAGCTTTTAATATCTCAACTCCCGGCATTTCTTCTCCTGCCAAAAATTCAAGCATTGCTCCGCCTCCAGTTGACACAAAATCAATTTTATCCAAATCTCCAATTTTATCCAAAGCCGCTATTGACTCTCCTCCGCCTACAATTTTGTAAGCTTTGCTTTTACACAAGGCCTCTGCAAAATCATCTGTTCCTTTGGCAAACTCTTCATATTCATAATACCCCAAAGGTCCGTTCCATACTACCATTTTGGCATTTTTTACAATATCAGAAAAAAGCTTCACCGTTTCTGGGCCAACATCAAGTATTATATGGTTATCGTCAACAGAACCAACAGCAACAACATCTGCTTTTTTTGGATTGTCAATATCGTTTGCCACAACAACATCTATCGGCAAATGAAGCTTTGGAGAAGTCAGATCAAGCCCATTGGTACATTTTTTTATCTCCTCACTTACTTTAGATTTTCCTATTGAAATACCTTTTGCATCTAAAATAACATTTGACACTATCCCCCCCAAAAGAATATGGTCTGCAATTGAAAGAAACCTTTTTACAAGCTTAACTTTCGTTGGGGCTTTTGCCCCTCCCATAACCAAAACCAAAGGTTTTTTAGGATCAAAATAAACTTTATGCAAAGTTTCCACCTCTTTTTGCATCAAAAATCCGGCATAAGATGGTAAATATTTTGCTATTTTATGAACAGACGCATGTTTTCTGTGAGAAACAGAAAAAGCATCGTTTATATAAACCTCTGCAAGTGACGCAAGCTCCTTTGCAAAATCATCGTCATCTTCTTCTTCACCCGGATAAAATCTTAAATTTTCAAGCATCAAAACTTCTCCAGGACTCAAAGAAGAAACTTCTTTTTTAACAAGCTCGCCAATACAATCAGGAAAAAATTTAACATCTTTTTTAAGGTACTCTTTGAGCTTATCTGCCAAAATTTTCATGCTAAGGCTTTTATCTTTTTTTCCTTTTGGCCTGCCAAGATGTCCTGCTATTATTAGTTTTGCATTGTTATCCAAAAGATAATTTATTGTCGGAAGAGTTTTTTCTATTCTAAACCCATCCTCAATCTTTCCATCTTTTACTGAAACATTAAAATCAACCCGTAAAAAAACGCGCTTGTTGTTTACATCAACATCTTTTACTTCTTTTAGCTTCATGATGTAATAAATTTTATCATACTTCAACTTTTAATCAAATAATGCTAAAATTTACTTGTTAACAACTTAGTTTTTGATATGAAAATCTCAAAAAAAATTAAAAAAAACATAGTTGTACTAGGTTCTGGATTTGGAGGTATAAAATGCGCCCTGCATCTTAACAAAATTGCAAAAATAAACAAAAAAATAATAAAAGATTTCAATATAGTGCTGGTAGATAAAAACAACTACCATCTTTATACTCCGTCATTGTATGAAGTTGCAACAACAGCAAAAGCAGACGCTTCAGGAGTAGTGCTAAAAAAAGTAATAACTACAAAAATAGAAGATATTATAAAAAAAACATATATTAAGTTTATTCAAGGAGAAGTAGAAAAAATAGATTTAAAAAACAAAAAAATATACTTCACCGACAACACCAGCTTAGATTTTGAATATTTAGTTTTAGCTTTAGGAGCAGAACCGGAATATTTTGGCATAGAAGGATTAAAAAAATACTCTTACCCACTAAAATGGCTTTCGGACGCAATAAAAATAAGAAACAAAATAAGGCAAGAGTTCCTGCTTAAAGACAACAACGGCACACTAAAAATAATAGTTGGCGGATCTGGACCAAACGGCGTTGAATTTGCCTCAGAACTTTCAGGCTATATAAGACAGCTTAACAAAATACACAAAAAAAATGTAAAACAAGACATAACACTAATTGACGGAGCTCCCCACATTCTTCCGGGATTTGAACATACCATAGTTAAAAGAGCACAAAAAAGAATAAAAAAACTAAATATAAAAACAATAAATAATTTTGTTATAGAAGGAGTTGATGAATTTAAAGTTTATATAAAGCAGCTCCCCCTGCCAAACCAACCAGAAGAAAATTTTACTCCAACAAAAAAAACATTAAATTATGATATATTAATATGGTCAGGCGGAGTAAGAGCAAATAAGCTGTTGGAAAACCTAAACATACCAAAAGAAAAAAGGCAAAGAGCAGAAACCGACCCGCTAATGAAGTGTTACCTTCCAGATCAGCATCTTGATATAAAAAACAATGTTTTTGCAATAGGAGACAACAGTTGTTTTTTAAATCCTGAAACATCAAAGCCTGTTCCACAAACAGCAAAAGTAGCAATAAAGCAAGCAAAAATAGCAGCAGAAAATATAGCAAACTCAATACTAAAAAAGCCAAAAAAATTATACAAATACAAAGACTATTCTTTTTCTATCCCTGTGGGAGGAAAACACGCAATAACAAAATGGGGTCCTTTTGTTTTTTCGGGATTTTTTGGTTGGATAGCAAAACAATTTATAGAGCTTTATTATCTTTGGTCAATAACTCAAAAGCCAAGCGTACTTTTTGTATGGCTAAAAGGAATTAGAATTTTCTCAAAAAATGACTAATTACAAACAAATACAATATTGGAGGTTGTGTGGAGGTTGTGTAGAGGTTGAACCTCCAAATTTAATATTGGAGGTTGTGTGGAGGTTGAACCTCCAAATTTAAGTTTTCTTATCCGACTAACTTTATCATTTTTGCAAACTCTTCTTTTTTTGTTGAAGCAGAGCCCACCAAAACTCCATCTATTCCATGATGAGAAATAAAATCTAAAATATTTTTTGAGTTAACAGAACCTCCATAAAGAAATTTAATGTTTGTGCCTATTTTTGGATTGTATATTTTGCCTATGGTCTTTTTAATATAAAGCGCAGCTTGATACGCGTTATCAGGGGTATCAGACAGTCCTGTTCCTATTGCCCAAATAGGTTCGTATGCCACCACTACATTGCAAACTTTACTTTTTGGAATGTCCAAAAAAGCAGCTTTTACCTGATCTGCAACTACACTTGGTATAACATTTGGCTCTTTTCTTTGCTTTTCTCCAACACACAAAACAACCTTAAATCCAGCCTTTAGTGCAGCTTTTAATTTTTTGTTTATGATATCATCTGTTTCTCCAAGATAAGCCCTTCTTTCTGAATGTCCCAAAATTACATATTCAACATTTAAGTTTTTGAGCATATCAAGCGTTACTTCTCCGGTATATGCTCCGTTTTTTTCCCAAAAAACATCTTGAGCGCCTATTGTTAAATTAGATTCAGAAGCATCTGACAAAAAAGGATAAGGCGGACAAATAATAACTTTGCAACCACTGTTTTTTTGAATTGTTTTTTTGACGCCCAAAAAAAGAGAGTTTGCCTCCTTTCTGTCTGTTATATATGATTTCCAGTTTGCTATTAAATATTTCATAATTTAATTTTTACTTGGCATTCCTTAAAAACTTTGCCGCATCTTCAGGGTACACTGCAGATATTTTCATTCCCGATCCCAGTTCATAACCTGCCCAAACTGATGTTTTTGGCAATATTTCCAAATGCCAATGATAATGTTTTTGTTTTTTCTTTGTTGGAGTTGAATGCACAAAAAAATTAAAAGCCGGATCATTTAAAGCCGTTCTCAGCTTGCCAAGCGACTCTTGTAAAGCGTCTGCAAAATACTCAAGATCTTCTTTTCTGGCTTCAGAAAAACTTGCCTGATGTTCTTTTGGAAATATTTTCATCTCAAAAGCAATAGAAGCGGCAAAAGGAACAAACACAACAAACTTTTTATTTTGATAGACTATCCTTTTTTTAGCTTTTGTTTCATATTTTAAAACATCACAATAAACACAGCTTTTGTGTTTTTTAAAATATTCCCCTGCTTTTTGCATGCTCAAAGCAATTTCATCTGGAACAACAGGAGAAGCTATAAGCTGACTATGAAGATGCCTTAAAGATGCCCCGGCATCTTTTCCATGGTTATGAATTATAATAATATATTCTATATTTTTATTTTCAGACAACTTTTCGTATCTTTTTTTATAAGAAGATACTAGTTCTATTGCTTCTTTTTTTGAAAGATCTGGTATAAATTTATCATGATCCCTTGCCACAAAAAGCTCATGAAACCCAAAACCTGAAATTTTCCTATAAATACCTTCTTTTGTTTCTTTTTTTAAAATATCTGGAAAAACTGCGGGAAACTTATTTGGCAAAACCACCAAAGACCAATCTTTTTTTTCATTTTTTCCCCCTTCTTTTAGGTAAACCTCTTTTGGCTCTGCCTCAGCAAACGGATTTTCAAATGGACATTTTGATTTTGGCTGTTTTATGCTTGCAGGAGCCCCAAAAAAAGCATGAGGCCTTTTTCCTCTTGCGGTTGATATTATAACCCACTTACCGCTTGCAAGATCTTGTCTTAGTTCTGATTTGTCTTTTTTTTCTCTCATTTTTAAATTATATCACATCTTATACTTTTGGAAAATTTTATTCTTTTTAATAACAAAAAGGTCTTTTAAAGTTTTTATGTAATCAAAAAACTTAACTTTTGAACCAGATGGATTGTCCCACACCACAGGTATCTCCTTTATTTTGTACCCCAAATCATTGGCAATAACCAGTATTTCTATATCAAATCCCCAACCATCTAAGGTCTGTCTTTTAAAAATATCATGGGCAGATTTTTCAGAAAACAATTTAAACCCTCTCTGGCTGTCTGAAATATTGGGCAAAACCGTTTTTTTTATAATAAACTTTGAAAGCTTCCCTAAAACTTTTTTATGCCAACTTGATTTTTCTAAAATCTTTGAACCTTCCTTTTCAATAGAAGCTATAGCAATATCATAACCGTCATCTAAAGCAGAAAAAAAGCTTCCGATTTGAAATATAGAAACGGAACCGTCAGCATCCATAAACAATTTGTATTTTCCACGACTTTCAAACATTCCTTTTCTTACAGAAAAGCCTTTTCCATAATTTTTATTATTTTTTATAATTTTTATATCAAGCTGATCTTTGTATTTTTTTATCGCATCTTCTGTTCTGTCAGAAGACCCATCATCTACAACTAATATTTCATATTTTTTATCTTTGTGTTTTGAAAAATAAGAAAAAAGATCACAAAGAGTTTTTTGAATTCTTTTTTCTTCGTTGTATGCTGGTATTATTACTGACAAAAAAACTTCATCTTTCATTTTTTTGTATATAATCTAAATAGCTTTGAAGTATTAAAGCAGCAGAAGAAGAATCAACATCTTCTCCTTTTGCTCCAGATTTTTTTGCTTGAGAGGACGTTAAAAACTCATTTTCCAAAACTATTGGAACTTTTATATGCTTTTTAAGCTTATTTAAAAAAGAATATACTTTTTTTGTCTGTTCTGTCTCTTGCATCTTTAAATTTAAAGGTAGACCTAAAACAACAAACTCAACATTTTCATTTTTTATAATTTCTTTGATCTTTTTTAATAAATTTTCATTTCTTATTGTTTTGTAAGGCATGCCTAATATGCCCTCTTGATCAGACAAAGCAAGCCCGACTTTTTTGTCTCCATAGTCAATTCCAAGATAGCGCATTTTTTTATGTTAATATTTTATAGCCATCTTTTGTTACTGCAACAGTATGCTCAAAATGAGCAGAAAGACTCCCATCTTTTGTCTTTATTCCCCACCCATCATCTGCATATTTAACATTAAAATCACCTTCTGTTATCATAGGTTCAAGAGCAAAAACCATTCCTTCTCTTAACAGTTCTCCTGTGCCCTTTTTACCATAATTTAAAACATACGGCTCCTCATGAACCTCATAGCCAACACCGTGCCCGGAAAGGTCTCTTACTATTCCAAAATTACTATTTTTTTCAACATAAGATTGTATTTTGTATCCTATATCACCAAGACGAGCGCCAGGCATCATAGCTGATATTCCTTCATACAAAGACGCTTCTGTGACAGCTATTAGTTTTTTTGCCACATCTGAACCAACTCCTCCCACCAAAACCGATCTTGCAGAATCAACGCACAGCCCTTTCCACCACAAACCCAAATCAAAAGAAAAAAGATCTCCTTTTTTTAACTTTCTTTTGCTTGGCACAGCATGAACAACTTCATCGTTTACACAAGTGCACATTGTAGCAGGATATGGCCTATTTGCTCCGCTTGGCTTGTAATTTAAAAAAGACGGTTTTGCTCCTTTTTTCACAATAAGATCATAAGCCAATTTATCCAGTTCTTTTGTTGTTATTCCTTCTTCTACATTTTTTTGGACCTCATCTAAAACTTCAGATAGCTTTTGTCCTCCTTCTTTTAAAATTTTTATCTCATCTTGTGTTTTTATCGTTATCATTTTTTTCTATTGCATTTATAATGTCTTCAAAAACTTTTTCTTTGGGCTGATCTCCGTTTACTTTTATTAGCATCCCCTTTTTTTTATAAAAATCTATAACCTGAGAAACCTCTTTTTTAAACCATTCTATTCTTTTTTTGATAGCATCTGGATTATCTTCTGGTCTTGTATGCATAACTCCTCCGCAGTATTCACATATTGAGTCTCCTTGATTTTGGCTTACATAAGCGCTCTTTTTACAGCTTTGGCAAGTTCTTCTGTTAATAAGCCTTTTGAAAACTTCTTTTTCTGAAACATCAATTAAAATAACTTTTATATTCTTTCTGTCATACCAATCTAAAACTTCGTCCAAAAGCTCCGCTTCATGTATCTTTCTTGGACTTCCATCAAATAAAATTCCCTTTTTTTCATCAACTTCAACAAGCTTATCCATCCACAAATAAAAAGGAAGCCAAGTAGGAGCAAGTTTTCCTTCCGATAGGTCCTTTTTTAATTTTCTTGAAGCTGGATTGTCTTTTTTTGCAAAAGTCCTTAAAAGATCTCCGGTTCCTATGTATTCTAAACCATATCTTTGGCATAAAAACTTTGCCTGAGTTCCTTTTCCAGAACCAGAAATTCCCAACAATATTATATTTAAAGGATTTTTATTTTGCATTTTATTATTATACTTTAATTTTTAATTATTACAAAAACAAAAAAGAGACCCTTTTTGAGTTCTCTTTCGCAAACAGAAATTTTAAAAAATATTTAGTACTTATCGTACTCGTGCATTACCATTTGGGCTTGGATTTGCTTTATAACATCAATAACAACAGCAACAACAATCAAAAGCGCAGTTCCTCCTATAGTAAGAGTGGCAATACCAGTAAAATATCTGAATATGTAAGGTAAAATAGCTATAAGACCTAAAGAAACCGCTCCAAAAAGGGTTATTCTATTCATTATCTTGTGCAAAAATTCCATAGTATGCCTTCCCGGCCTTATTCCCGGAATAAAACCTCCTTGTTTTTGCAAGTTTTCTGAAATCTGTTTAGGATCAAAAGTTATAGCTGTATAAAAATATGTAAACGCAACTACCAAAAGAAAATAAATTGTAGGATAAAGCCAGCTTCCTTGATTAAACACTCTCAAAAAAGCATCAGAAGCGTTACTTAACCAGACAATATTTGAAAATTTTGCTATGTTTGCCAACATTTCCGGAAACAGCATTATTGATATAGCAAATATTATAGGTATAACTCCCGCTTGGTTTACTTTAAGTGGCAAATAAGTAGAAACTCCTCCGTACATTTTTACACCCCTTACTCTTTTTGCATAAGAGACAGGAATGTTTCTTGCGCTTTCGTTCATATAAACAATACCTGCTATTACAAATACTGATGCTACCAAAAACCCTATTGTTGTTGGTATCATAGAAGGATCAAAATTTGCATAAAATTGCCTGATTGAAGTTGGAAGTCCAGCTATAATTCCGGCAAAAATAAGTAAAGATATTCCGTTGCCTATCTTTTTTTCGGTTATTATCTCTCCAAGCCACATCAAAAATATAGTTCCTGCTGTAACAACTATTAGGCTGGTTATAAGCTCAAATGTTTCCAACCTGTCAACAACATTTTGGTTTTGTAATAGCGCCAAAAGCCCATATCCTTGCAAAAATGCCAAAGGAACAGTAAGAAGTCTCGTGTATTGGTTAAACTTTTGCCTCCCAGCTTCCCCAGATTCTTGATATAGCTCTTTTATCTTTGGAAAAACAACAGTAAGAAGTTGCATTATAATAAGCGCAGTAATATAAGGACCCACCCCAAGCATAACTATAGACATGTTGCTTAAAGCGCCTCCTGAAAATATATTCAAAAGTCCAAAAAATTGATTTGCCGCAAAAAAACTCTTTAACCTTTCAGGGTCAATGCCTGGAATAGGAACAGAAGCAGCAATTCTAAAAACAACCAAAAGAGCAAGCACAAAAAATATCTTTTTCCTTAGATCCTTTATTTTAAATACTTCTACTACTTTTGAAAACATAGTATTTTACTTTATTTCTCCTTTGGCAGATTTTACTTTTTCTTCTGCTGTTTTTGAAAACAAACAACCAGAAAAAACCAATTTTTTTGTTACATTGCCAGATCCTAATATTTTAACAGAAGGAAGCTTTCCTGAAACTTTTCTTACAAGCCCTTTTTTAAAAAGAGTTTCAGGATTAATTTCTTCTCCATCAGAAAACAGCCTATCAATATCAGAAAGATTAACAGAACTTGGTTTTTTTCTTATGCTGTTGAAATTATATCCTCTTAGCTTAGGAATTTTTTTGATAAAATCCCTCTCTGCTGGCCTTATACTTGCCCCAGATCTTGATTTTTGGCCGTTCATTCCTCTTCCTGATGTTTTTCCTCTTTTGCCTCCCCTGCCAACTCTTTTTGCTGATTTTGTTTTTTTAAATTTTAGGTCTGCCAATTGCATAAATTTAATTATTTTTACTATTATTTTCTTCTTTTTGATTCTCTTCCTTTTTTACTTTTTTCAATGCCGGATTTGGCCTTAGCAACCTTAGCGCCTCCACCGTTGCTCTTGCATTGTTTATTTTATTTTTACTCTTTGAAAGCATCTTTGCAGTTATGTTATGTATTCCTGCAAACTCACAGACTATTCTTACCGCTCCTCCTGCTATAACTCCCCTTCCTTGTTTTGCAGGCTTAAGAAGCAATCTTGCGCTTTTGTGTTTTATATCAATCTCATGAGGTATTGTTCCGTCAACTATATTAACATTTATCATTTTCTTTTTTGCATCATTTACTGCTTTTTCCATAGCCAAAGCAACATCTGCTCCTTTGCCAACCCCAACTCCAACTTTTCCGTTTCTGTTTCCAACCACAGCAGTAACTCTGAAGCTAAACCTTCTTCCTCCCGCCATAACACGAGTAACCCTTGCTATATCCAGTATCTTTTGGTCAAACTCCGGCTTTTCTTTTAATATTTTTCTTTTTGATTTTATTTTAACTTTTTCCATACTATTAAAATTCTAAACCGCCTTCTTTGGCTCCTTCTGCTAATAATTTCACACGACCATGAAATTTATGCCCTCCTCTGTCAAATACAACTTTTGTAATATTTTTTTCTTTTGCTTTTTTTGCTATTTCAATGCCAACTTTTTTTGCCAAATCGCTTTTTGTGTTTTTGTCTTTTTTCATTTTCAAATCAGAAGCGCTAACAATAGTTCTTCCAGTCTGATCATCTATTATCTGAGCATAAATATGCGCACAAGACCTAAAAACAGAAAGTCTTGGCCTTTGGGCAGTTCCTATAACTTTTGCTCTTATTCTTTTGTGTCTTGTGTGTCTGTTTGCCATAAAATTTACTTTTTATATTAAGTTATTATGCTGCAGCTCCTGCCTTTTTACCTGCTTTTCTTCTTATTACTTCTCCCTCATATCTTATCCCTTTTCCTTTGTATGGCTCTGGTTTTTTCAATTTTCTTATATTTGCCGCAGTCTGGCCAACAAGCGCCTTGTCAATTCCAGAAACTGTTATCTTATTTTTCTCAACAGAAAAAGTTATGCCTTCTGGAGCTTCAAATTCTACCGGATGAGAAAACCCCAAAGCCATAACAAGTTTATTACCTTTTAATTCAACCTTATAACCAACTCCTTCAACTTCCAAGCTCTTTTGATGTCCATTAAGCACTCCTTCTACCATATTTGCTATTAAGGATCTTGTAAGTCCCCAAAAAGCCCTGTTTTGCCTTGAATCTTCTTTTAAAGAAACAACAACACTTCCGTCATCTACCCTAACATCCAATGCTGGGTTTTTTTTAATAGAAAGTTCGCCTTTTGGACCTTTTACAACAACTTCATCTCCATTTACGGATACTTCAACTTTATCTGGTATTTTTATTGGATTTTTACCTATTCTGCTCATAATATTTTTGCTTTTTTACTTTTTACCATACCTCACACAAAACCTCTCCTCCAACTTTTTTCCTTTTTGCTTCTTTGTTGCTCATAATCCCCTGCGGAGTTGAAACAACAGCAATACCAAGCCCCTGCTTTACAGCAAACATATCTTTGTATCCTTTGTATATCCTTTGTCCCGGTTTTGAAATCCTTTTAAGATCCATAATAAAAGAATCTCCGTTTTGCTTGTATTTTAATTTTATTTCTATAACTTTTCTGACTTTTTTTCCTTTTTTTTCACAATCCTCAATAAACCCTTCTTTTTTTAAAGTGTTTGCTATTGCCATTTTTATTTTAGAATATGGAACGCTAACAGTTTCTTTTTTAACTGCCTTTGCATTTCTTATTCTTGTTAACATGTCTGCTATTGGATCTGTCATAAAATTTAAAAATTTAACTACATTTAAACTATATTACCAACTTGATCTTTTAACTCCAGGTATTTCTCCTCTATTTGCCATTTCTCTAAAACAAATTCTGCAAAGATCAAAATCCCTCATATAACCATGCTTTCTGCCACACCTAAAACATCTTCTAACTTCTCTGGTAGAAAACTTTGGTTTTTTCTTTGATCTTGCTATAACTGATTGCTTTGCCATAATTAATTACTTTCTTTTTTTAATGGAAATCCTAATAATCTAAAAAGCTTCTCTGCTTGTTTTCTATCTTTTTTGTTTGTGACAACTGTAACTTCAAACCCAAATATTCCTTTTGTATTTTCTTGATTTATCTCAGGAAATACTATATGCTCTTTTATTCCAACAGTCAAATTCCCATCATTATCAATGCTTTTTAAATCAATACCTCTGAAGTCTCTTGTTCTTGGTATGCTTAAAGATACCAGTCTATCTATAAAATCATACATTCTATTTCCTCTTAAAGTTACTTTTATCCCTATATTCATACCCGTTCTAACCTTAAATGCAGCTATTGATTTTTTTGCTTTTGTTTTTGTTGCTTTTTGTCCTGCTATAGTTGTCATATCATTTTGTATAGCTTCAACCAAAGCCGCATCTTTTGCTACTCTGCCAATTCCAGTATTTAAGACAACCTTAACCACCTTTGGCACTTCCATATCGTTTTTTAAGCCAAATTCTTTTTTCATTTCTGGAATTATTTGTTTGTTATATTTTTCTCTTAACCTGCTCATAATTAAAATTAAAAGCCTATTATAATACTGCTTTGCATTTTTTGCAAATCCTTCTTTTTCCTTCCTTATTTATCTCATACCCAATCCTTGAAGGTTTTTTGCATTTTGAACATACAATCATAACATTTGAAACATGAATTGGCGCTTCCATTTCTATTATTTGCCCTTTTTCTCCTTGTTTTCTTGGCCTTATATGCCTTTTTCTTATGTTTACACCTTTGACCACAACCTTATCAACTTTTGGCATAGCCTGCAGGACCTTACCGGACTTTCCTTTATCCTTCCCTGACAAAACTATTACATTGTCATCTTTTTTTATTTTCATAATTGTATTAAATAACTTCTGGCGCCAGCGACGCTAACTTTGAATAACCTCTTTCTTTTATCTCTCTTGGAATAGGACCAAAAACACGACCTCCTTTAATATCTTGCCCTTCCAATATAACTGCGGCATTTTCATCAAATCTAATGTACGAACCGTCTTTTCTTCTAAATGCTTTTTTTTGTCTTACAATTACAGCTCTGACAACATCAGACTTTTTAACCTGTTTTCTTGGTTCAGCAACTTTTACAGCAGCAACAATAACATCCCCTATTTGGGCATATCTTCTTTTGGAGCCTCCTAGAACCTTTATGCATTGAATTTTTTTAGCTCCAGAATTATCTGCTACTTTTAACATTGATTGAACCTGAATCATATTTTTATTTATACAATACTTTCCATCTTTTTTCTTTTGAAATCGGCCTTGATTCTATTATCCTTACAATATCACCAACTTTAAACTGATTTTTTTCATCATGTGCTTTATACCTTTTTGTAACTTTGTGATATTTTTGGTAAATAGGATGCTTTTTATATTTAGAAACCAAAACAACAACAGTCTTGTCCATTTTATCAGACACAACTTCCCCTTGCAGTATTCTTTTGTTTGTCTGTGTTTTTTTCATAACAATAAAGGTTTATATCATTTATTTTTGATTTAGTAAAGTTTTAATCCTTGCTATTTCTCTTTTTAATTTTTTTATACTATTTGTATCTTTTAGTCTGGAAAAAGCCAAATCAAACCTAAGCTTATGAAGACTTTCATAATCTTCTTTTAAAATTTTTCTTAATTCATCTTTTGATTTTGTTTTTAACTCCTTTTTCTTCATCATCTTATTTTATCTTTTAACAAATTTAGTTTTAACAGGAAGCTTATAAGAAGCTTTTCTGAATGCTTCCCTTGCCTTTTCTTCTGGCACTCCGTCCATCTCAAACAATATTCTTCCCGGCTTTATAGGAACAACATATTTATCAACAGAACCTTTTCCCCCTCCCATAGGAGTCTCTGCTCCCTTTTTGGTAACTGGCTTATCAGGAAAAATCCTTATCCATATCTTTCCTCCTTTTTGGACGGTTCTTGTTATAACTCTCCTTGCAGCCTCAATCTGCCTTGAATCTATCCATGCTCTTCCTTCTGATTTCATTCCATAATTTCCAAAACTCAAAGTAGTTCCTCTGGTTTCTACACCAGTTTTTCTCTTTCTACCTTTTTGCCATTTTCTATGTTTTACTTTGTTTGGTAATAACATAACTTAATGATGAACTATAAATTATAAATTATGAATTTATTTTTGCTTTGTGTTTTTGTCTTCAAAGACATCTCCTTTGTATATCCAGACCTTTATGCCTATAACACCATACCTACAATATGCATTAACTTGTGCATAATCAATATCTGCTCTTAATGTCTGAAGCGGAATGTTTCCTTTGACAAGCCATTCTGTCCTTGCCATTTCAACACCATCAAGCCTTCCTGAAATCATAATTTTAACTCCTTTGACATCTTTGTTTTGCATCACTTTGTCAATTGACTGCTTCAAAACCCTCCTGAAAGGAACCCTTTTTTCTATTTGATCAGCTATCTGCTGTCCTACTATTTGAGCATTCATTTCCGGCTTTAAAACTTCTTCTATCTGAAGCTTTATCTCTGTTTTTGAAGATTTGTCCGTTTTTATTTTTTTATAAAAATTTTCTAATTCCTTTTTTAAATTATCTATTCCAGTTCCGCCTTTACCTATTATCAATCCAGGTCTTGAAGTAAATATTGAAACCTTAAGCTCATTTTCTGACCTTTCTATCTCAACATGGCTAAGACCCTGACTCTTTAATTTATCTGTCAGATACTTTCTTAAAAGATAATCCTCCCTTAAAAAGCCTTGGTATCTTTTTAAATCAAACCATTTTGACCTCCAGCTTGTTGTTTGTCCTATTCTAAACAAAAATGGATGAACTTTCTTTCCCATAAAATTTATTTGCTCTTATTTTTTACTTCTTTTTTTTCAACCTTTTTTTCTGTCTTGTCTTTTTTTTCTTCTTTTTTTTCTTTGTCTTTCTTTTCAGGAATTTTGCTTTGTGTTTTTGTTGGTTTTTCTTTTTCTTGAAGAACCAAAGTTATATGAGAAGTCCTTTTTCTTATATAAAAAGCCCTTCCCATCGCTCTTGGCATTATTCTTTTTAATGTTGGTCCTTCATTTACAAATATTTCTGAAATGTACAAATTATCCTTATCCAACTTAAAATTATTGCTTGCATTTGCCAAAGCAGAATCTAAAAGCTTCAAAATCGGTTTTGAAGATTTCTTTACCAAAAAGTTAAGCTGAGTTTTTGCATCAGAAACATCAAGTCCTCTTATTAAGTCTGCAACCAGCCTAACCTTTCTTGGTGAAATTCTTAAATTGTTTAATTTTGCTTTTACCTTCATAGATGTTTGCTATTTTTTCTGCTGTTCTAATGCTTTTTGGATTTTTCCTCCATGCTTGATAAATTTTTTAGTTGGGGCAAATTCTCCAAGCCTGTGCCCAACCATATCTTCAGTAACAAAAACCTCTATATGTTGTTTTCCATTATGAACACCAAAAGTATGCCCTACCATTTCGGGTGATATCATAGAAGCTCTTGCCCATGTTTTAATAACCTCCCCCGGTTTTGCTTTGGCAACCTTCTTTAAGAGCTTTTCATCTACATATGGTCCTTTTTTTAAACTTCTTGACATATCTTTTGATTATTTAAAATTATTTTTTGTTGCTGTTTCTTCTTCTTAAAATCAATTTATCGGAATATTTATTCTTTTTTCTTGTTTTTTTACCAAGAGCATGTTTTCCCCAAGGAGTTTTAGGATATTTCAATCCAACTCCTTGCCTTCCTTCTCCTCCTCCATGAGGATGATCAACCGGATTCATGGCTGATCCACGAACAGCAGGCCTTCTCCCTAACCACCTTGACCTTCCTGCTTTTCCGTAATTTACCAAAGAATGCTCTTGATTTGAAACAACTCCAATACTTGCCAAACAATTGCTTTGCACCTTTCTTATTTCTTTTGAAGGCATAAGAAGATGAGTATAACCCCCTTCTTGTGCCATAACCTGCGCAGAAGATCCTGCTGACCTTACAATTTGCCCTCCTTTATTTGGTTGAAGCTCAACATTGTAAACAAAAAACCCAACCGGAATTTTAGACAAAGGAAGCCTGTTTCCTTCTTTTAACGGAGCGTTTTCTGAAGTTATTATCTTGTCTCCAACCTTCATGTTTTTTTCTGCTATAATGTATCTTTTTTCTCCATCTGCATAGCAGACAAGCGCAATAAAAGCAGACCTGTTTGGATCATACTCCAAAGAAAGAACTTTAGCTTCAATATCAAATTTATCTTGCTTAAAATCAACAAACCTGTAAAGCCTTTTGTTTCCTCCACCTTTATGTCTTGTGGTTATTCTTCCAGATGTTGCTCTCCCCTTTCTTCTTTTAAAGCCTTTGGTAAGGGATTTTTCAGGTTCGGACGCTGTTAAAACAGAGTAGTCAACTACTGTTTTACCTCTTTGTCCTGGTGTTGTTGGTTTGTATCTTTTTAACATATTGTTTTATCTTATATGCCTATATCTATCTTATCTCCTTCTTTTAATTTAACAATCGCTTTTTTAAATCCAGGTTTTTTGCCTTCATGCATACCAAGTCTGACTTTTTTTGATGGAACATTAACAACAGAAACCTTCAAAACAGAAACGGAAAATATATTCTCAATAGCATTTTTAATATCAACCTTGCTTGCATCTTTTGAAACAACAAAAACATACTTATTTTCCTGTCCCATCATAGAAGTTTTCTCTGTAATATAAGGTCTTAATATTATGTTATAATACAAGCTATTTTTTTTATCAGCAGTATTTTTGCTCTTTTTTGCCAAATCACTTTTTTTGCTTCCAGCACCAGAAACAACAGGCTTTTTATCTTCCTTTTTTTCTTCTCTTTTTACTGTTTTTTTAATCTTATCTAAAATTGCCATACTTCTCTATTTGCTTAACTTAACAAATGTATTTTTTATAACATCAATTGAATCTTTCAATAAAACTATGTATCTATAATGCAAAAGATCAGCAATATTTAAACTGTTTGCATACGCAATTTTAACATAAGGTATGTTCCTTAACGATAAAACCAACTCTTTGTTGTCTGATGGCAACACAACAAGCATTTTTCCATAATCTACTTTCAAAACCTTTGACAACAAAGTGTCCGTAAACTCTTTTGCTTTTTTGGTTTTTATCTCTCCAAACTCCAATTTGTCAACCAAAACTAATTCTTTGTCATTTAGCTTTGAAGATAAAACCATAAACAAAGCTTTTTGTTTTTGTTTTTTGTTTATCTTTTTGGAAAAATTTCTTTCTTTTGATGGACCAAAAGTTACTCCTCCGCCAATCCACAAAGGAGATCTAATTGATCCGTGTCTTGCTCTACCAGTTCCTTTTTGTCTCCAAGGCTTAATTCCTCCTCCTCTTACCTCTCCTCTTGTTTTTGTATGCGCAATAGCCACCCTTGCGTTTGCCATCTGAGCAACATAAGCCTGCTTAACTAAATCGGGATTTAGCTTAACAGAAAAAATATTTTTCGGCAAGTCAGCACTACCTATTTTTTCTCCTTTTTGGTTGTACAAATCAACATTTACCATAATTATTTTTGAACTATTTCTAATATTGTTCCTCTTTTTCCGGGAACAGCACCAGATATGGCAAAAATTTTATTGTCCTTATCAATCTTAACTATTCTTAAATTTTTAACAAAAACTCTGTTTGATCCCATTCTTCCCGGCATTTTTTTACCTTTAAATACTTTTTGAGGGCCCAATGCCCCAATAGATCCGGGAGTTCTTAAATTGTGCTTCTGTCCATGGCTTGCAGGTCCACCAGCAAAATTATATCTTTTAACAACCCCCTGAAATCCTTTACCTTTTGATGTTCCTGTTACATTAACTACATCACCCTCTTCAAAAGTAGATATACCTATTTTATCTCCAACATTATAATCAAAAACACCTTTAAACTCCTTCAAAACAGCAAATTGCCCCAGATCTTTCATGTGCCCTTTTTCTGGTTTGTTTAATCTTTTTTTGTATCCAAATCCAACTTGAACAGCATCATACCCGTCCTTTTCATTTGTTTTTTTCTGCACAACTGTACAGTCATCAACCTCAACTAAAGTTACCGGAACAACATTTCCATCTTTGTCAAAAATCTGCGTCATATTTAATTTTTTTCCCAAAATAAATTTCATTTTTTTAAACAAAAATATGAGCAAAGCTCATATTTTTTCAAGCTTTGTTTTTAAGCTTAAATCTAATAAATTGTAACTTTTTTTAATCTCATTAAATTACAAATAATTCTGCAAAAATTCATTTTGCAGAATTATCTGCAATCTATATCATTTTTATTTCTATGTCAACTCCAGCAGGCAAACTAAGATTTGTAAGCGCATCTATAGTTTTTGCGCTTGGATTTTCTATATCAATTATTCTTTTGTGAATCCTCATCTCATAATGGTCTCCTGCGCTTCTGTGCACAAAAGTAGACCTTCCAACAGCGTACCTTCTTATTTCTGTTGGCAAAGGAACAGGGCCTGTTACGCCATTTCCCTGCCTTTGGGCAGCTTCTACTATTTGGCGCGCACTGTTGTCTATGATCTTATTATCATAGGCCCTTATTTTTATCCTTAACTTTTGAATCTGTTCTTCTTTTGCCATTTTATTAAACAAAATACAATTTTAGCTTAAAGCACTCCGCATAAAAAATGCGGAGTGCTTTAGCTTACAATTATGCAATAATCTTCAACACAACTCCAGCTCCAACTGTCTTTCCTCCTTCCCTAATAGCAAATCTTTGTTTCTCTTCAAGAGCAATAGGAGTTATTAACTTAACTTTAACATTAACAGTGTCTCCTGGCATAACCATCTCTGTTCCTTCAGGAAGAGTTATCTCTCCAGTAACATCAGTTGTCCTTATGTAAAACTGAGGTTTGTATCCGTTAAAGAATGGAGAGTGTCTTCCACCTTCTTCTTTTGTCAAAACATAAATTTCTGCTTCAAACTCAGTATGTGGAGTAACAGTTCCAGGCTTTGCAAGTACTTGTCCTCTTTCAACATCTTCTTTTTTCATTCCTCTTAACAAAAGACCTGCATTGTCTCCTGCAATAGCAGAATCCAAACTCTTATTGAACATCTCAATTCCTGTAACAACTGTTTTTTGAGTTTCTCTTATTCCAACTATTTCAACTTCATCGTTAACTTTTATTTCTCCTCTCTCAACTCTTCCTGTAACCACAGTTCCTCTACCTTCAATTGAGAATATATCTTCAATAGGCATCAAGAAAGGCTTGTCTGTTTCTCTTACAGGATCAGGAATCCACTCATCTACAGCTTTCATAAGCTCAAGTATCTTTTGCACATTTTCATCATTTACATCGTTAGCTTCAAGAGCTTTTACTGATGAACCTCTTATAAATGGAGTATTTTCTCCATCGTAACCATATTTTGTTAAAAGCTCTCTTATTTCTTCTTCAACCAAATCAACAAGTTCTGGATCCTCTGCCAAGTCCATCTTGTTTAAATAAACAACCATTGCAGGAACACCAACTTGCTTTGCAAGAAGGATGTGCTCTCTTGTTTGTGGCATAGGACCATCCGGAGCGGCAACAACCAAAATTGCCCCGTCCATCTGAGCAGCACCTGTAATCATGTTTTTGATGTAATCAGCGTGTCCTGGAGCATCAATGTGAGCATAGTGCCTTTTGTCTGTCTCATACTCAGAGTGATGTAATGCAATGGTAATACCTCTTTCTCTTTCTTCTGGAGCTGTGTCTATTTGATCCACAGTCTCAACTCTTGCTTTTTTTCCAGCAAGATTCAAAGCATGCAAAATTGCAGCTGTTGTTGTTGTTTTGCCGTGATCAACATGGCCAATTGTACCTATGTTAACATGCGGCTTTGTTCTTTCAAATTTTTCTGCCATATTTTTAAAATTTTCAGAGCGATTTAACAATTAAGCTTGAAATTACTAGGGTCCATCAGCATTCCAGTAACTTAAAGCCAACTGTTAAACCAAACTCTTTAAAAATTTGTTAACTTAATTATTATTATTATTTAAAATATTTCAGTATTTTAATCTAAAAACAAAACAAAGTCAACCCCGTATTTTAAAAAGGAAGGTCTTCTATTCCTATTTCTTCAAAGTCTTTTTGCGTATAGTTTCCCCTTCCAAAAGAAATGTTTCTATCTTTTTCCGTCAATTCATTTTCTTCTTTTCTTTTGTAAACATTCAATACTTCATCTGCTATGCCAATTTCTTTTCCGGCAATTTCCTCTGCTGTGTTATAAGTTTTACTTGCTTCAATTGCGCCTATGTACTCATCAAAAGGAACGACCACATAAGCAGGTTTTCCATTTTCCATAACCACTATCCCTCTTTTTGAAACTTCTAGTATTTTTTTTATATCATCTAACATAAGCAAAAAATCCAAAGAAAATTATTAATTATTTTTTACCTGCTATAATCTCATCAGCAACATTTTTAGGAGCTTCTTCATAACTTGAAAATTCCATGCTGTAAGAAGCTCTTCCTTCTGTCATTGACCTTAACTGAGTTGAATAACCAAACATATTTGCCAAAGGCACAAGCGCTGTTACAACTTTTATATTTCCTCTATCTTCCATACTTTCTATCCTTCCTCTTCTTGAGTTCAAATCTCCAGTAACATCTCCTAAAAAGTCAGGTGGAGTTATAACAGAGACTTTCATAATTGGCTCAAGCAAAACCGGATTAGCCAAAGACGCAGCAGATTTAAGCGCCATAGAACCAGCAATTTTAAATGCCGCCTCAGAAGAATCAACTTCATGAAAAGACCCATCAAACAAGGTTACTTTAACATCCTGCATTGGATAACCAGCAATAATACCTTTTTCTAATGCCTCTTTTACTCCTTTTTCAACTGCGGGTATAAACTCTTGAGGGATAACACCTCCTTTAATTTCATTTATAAATACAAAACCGGCATTTTTTTCGGCGGGTTCAACTCTAATTTTAACATGCCCGTATTGTCCTCTTCCTCCGGACTGCTTAATATATTTTTCTTCTGCTTCTGCGGTTCCTTTTATGGTTTCTTTGTAAGCTACCTGAGGAGCTCCTATTGAAGCATCAACTTTAAATTCTCTTAACATCCTGTCCACCAAAACTTCAAGATGAAGCTCTCCCATTCCAGAAATTATGGTTTCTCCTGTCTCTTGGTCAACTCTTACTTTAAAAGTAGGATCCTCCTCCGCTAACCTTCTTAAAGCAATTCCCATTTTTTCTTGATCGGCTTTTGTTTTTGGTTCAATTCTCAAAGATATAACAGGTTCAGGAAATGTTATCTGCTCAAGTATTATTGGGTTGTTCTCATCACACAAAGTATCTCCCGTTGTTGTTTCTTTTAAGCCAACTGCCGCCGCTATTTCTCCAGCATAAACTTCATCTACTTCTTCTCTTTCATTTGAGTGCATTCTTAATATCCTTCCTATCCTTTCTTTTTTGCCTTTTGTTGAGTTGTAAACATAAGAACCTTTTGAAAGCTTTCCAGAATAAACTCTAAAAAATGCTAAAGAACCAACAAAAGGATCATTTGCAATTTTAAAAGCCAAAGCAGCAAAAGGAGCCTCATCGCTTGCTTCCCTTGTTTCTTTTTGTCCTGTTTTTGGATTCTCTCCTTCTATGGCAGGAATATCCAAAGGAGAAGGAAGATAGTCAATCACAGCGTCCAAAAGCAACTGAACTCCCTTATTTTTCAAAGCGGTTCCACACAAAACCGGATTAACCTCTCCTGTTAGAGTTGCTTTTCTTAGCGCTTTTTTAATGTCCTGAACTGAAAGCTCCTCACCAGAAAGATATTTTTCTGCAAGCTCATCATCTTCGGAAGCTATCATATCTATCATTTCTTCTCTCCATTTTTCAGCCTCTTCTTTTAAATTGTCTGGTATTTCAGAAACTTCTAACTTTTCTCCCATTTCTCCAGAAAATGTAATCTTTTTTTGAGTTATAAGATCAATAACACCCTCAAAATCAGCTTCTGCGCCAACAGGTATTTGAACAGGAATTGCTTTTTTATTTAATCTTTCACGAATGGAATCTAAGTCTTTTTTCCAATCTGCTCCTGTCCTGTCTAACTTGTTTATAAAACAAATCCTTGGAACATTGTATTTATCAGCTTGGTGCCATACAGTTTCTGATTGAGGTTCAACTCCAGCTACTCCATCAAAAACAACAATCCCACCATCCAAAACACGCAAAGAACGCTCTACCTCAACAGTAAAGTCAACGTGTCCGGGAGTATCTATGATATTAAATCTGTACTCTTTTGACTTATCTCCGGATTCATACGTTGGAATCCAAAAACATGTTGTAGCAGCAGAGGTTATGGTAATACCCCTTTCTCTTTCTTGCTCCATCCAGTCCATAATTGCCTCCCCTTCATGGACTTCTCCTATCTTATGAGACACTCCAGTATAAAATAAAATTCTTTCTGTTACTGTTGTTTTTCCAGCATCAATATGAGCAATAATACCTATATCTCTTGTTCTTTCCAAAGGATAACTTCTTGCCATGTTTTTTAAAAAAATTAAGTTAATTTTAAATAAATTCTACCAAGCAAAGTGAGCAAACGCTTTGTTTGCCTCTGCCATTTTTTGAGTATCATTTCTTTTTTTCATTGCAGCTCCCTCACCTTTTGAAGCTAAAATAATCTCATCTGCAAGCCTGTGCGCCATTGAGCTTCCTTTTTTTGCTTTTGCCGCAGATATTATCCACCTTAAAGCAAGGGTTATTTTTCTGTCTCCTCTCACTTCTCTTGGCACTTGATAGTTTGCCCCTCCTATCCTTTTTGACTTTATTTCAAGAACGGGAGAAACATTCCTTATTGCAAGATCAAAAGTCTCTATTGGATCTGATTTTGTAATCTCCTCAACCTCTTTTAGGGCATCATAAACTATCTTTTCAGCAACAGTAAGCTTGCCGTGCAACATTATAGTTTTTATAAGCTTTGCAACAACAACATGGTTGTATTTTCTATCTGGAGCTATATCTTTTTTAAACTTTTGCTTTTTTCTCATAATCTAAAAATTACTCAGACTTAGGCTTTTTAGTTCCGTACTTAGACCTTTCTTGTTTTCTTCCCTCAACTCCAGTAGCATCTAAAACTCCTCTTACTATATGATACCTAACTCCCGGCAGGTCTTTCACTCTTCCTCCTCTTATCATAACAACTGAGTGTTCCTGCAAAGTATGTCCTTCTCCCGGGATATATGCTGTAACTTCCATGCCGTTTGTTAACCTAACTCTTGCAATCTTTCTTAAGGCAGAGTTTGGTTTTTTTGGAGTTGTTGTAGCAACCTTGGTACAAACCCCTCTTTTGAAAGGAGAAGGATAAAATACTGGCTTGTTTTTTAAACTATTAAAGCCCCTTTGCATAGCAGGAGATTTTGACTTTTTCTTTTGTTTTTTTCTATTTTTTCTTACTAATTGATTTATTGTTGGCATAAAAATAATAAATAAAAAATTACTTAAAAAAATACAAAAGCGCCTTGCGCTTTAAGTGGACTTAAATTTATCAAAAAAAACAGATAAAGTCAAGCAAATGCGCCTGCAAAAATTTTGCAGGCGCTACTTTTCAAAAAATAACTGCGATAATCTCATTGTTAAACGCAATCTCAACAGCGCTTGTTATCGTGTTGTCAACAACTGCCGAGTCAGATCTTTTGATAGACAAAACTCCTCCTCCATTAAATCCCAAAACAACTTCCTGAATATTTCCTGCCTCATCTTTTTCTTTGTGAACGCTTGAGATAACCTGGCCCAACAGCTCATATTCTTTTGCCATAGCACACCTCCAACAAGTTAAAAGTACCAAAAAAAGACTATAAAATAAAAATTCCTATGTCAATATCATAAGTCCACCAAAAACAAGAATATCTTTCACTCATTTAACTTGCGATCGTAAGCCAAATGAGTAAAAAACTTTTAAGAACAAACACTCACCCAACTCACGATCGTGAGTTGGGTGAGTGAGGTAAAAATAGCAGACAAAAGTTTATTTTTTGTTTTATATTATATACAATCCTTATTCTTATTAAGTTAAAACACGACAAACTTATTTTTAAATGTGCTTGTTAAATTTCTAAAGACCACCAAATGCCAAAGAGAATATAGGCAAATTAAATACCAAAGAAAAAAAGTAAATAAAAACCCCTATAAGCATTCCTATTATATTTGTCAAAAATACAAGAGCAATTAATATAACAAACCCCCACTGTTCCATAAAAGGAGCAAATCTGGAAAATGCCCTTGGAGCAAAAGCCTCAAACATTCTGTATCCATCAAGAGGAGCTATAGGAAGCAAATTAAAAATAAACAAAGCCAAATTTATATAAATCAAAAAAGCAAAAAACTTAACCGCAAAATTAAGCTCAGAAAATCCTGAAGATATAAGAAACTTTACAAAAATTATACTTATAATTGCCATAACCAAATTAGCAAATATTCCAGCAACAGAAACAATAAACTGGCCAAGATTGCCTTTTTTTATCTTAAATAAATTAACAGGAACCGGCTTTGCCCAACCAAAGCCAACCAAAAGCAAAAACAAAGAGCCAAAAAGATCCAAATGCTTCAGTGGATTTAAAGTTAATCTTCCTGCGCTTTCTGCTGTATCATCTCCTAGCTTGTATGCCGCATACCCATGAGAAAACTCGTGGACAGTTATTGCAATAAGCAAAGCAAAAAGCCAAGGTATTATAAGCGCTGGATTATTTTGAAACAATTGAAACAAAAGCATATTTTAAAAAATTAATTGTTTTTCTGCCAATTAAGTATATCAAAACTTGATTTTTTTTAAAAGCCATGTTAAATTTAGCCCATAAATCGTTAAAAAAAACCTATGTCAAGAATTTGCCCAATTTGTGAAAAAACTTCAAAAGTAAATACAGTTTTGGTGAAGCTTCGCGGAAACTACAATCCAACCACAAAAAGAAGGAAATTTCCAAACTTACAATGGGTAACAATAGGCAAAAAAAGAATAAAAGCCTGCACCAAATGTATAAGAAGCATTCACAAACAAGACAAATAAAAATACTCCGGATACAAATCCGGAGTATTTTTATTCCCCGCCTCAACATTGATGAACGCAAGCAAACGTCCAAGTGGGTTCCCGCAACTTTAGCCCCCGGACGAACCAGCGAACTAAAGCAATGTAAGGATCCCAAAAAGACATAGTTGACCTTGGTTCATTAACGCCGGGCGGGGATACTTTTATAGTATCATAAATCAACAAAAAATTACATAAAAACACCTTTATAACTTTCATCTTCGCTTTGTATTCCAAAAACAACAATGTTCATTATTTTGCTGTCAATTTCAATTAACTTCAAAGTTACCGCATCATTTAAACCAATTTGAAACAAAGCCAAACTTTTGTAGCCTTTATTTAAAAGCTCTTCTGCTTTTCTTATGCTTTCACTATGATAATAAAGCGCTACGCTTAGATTCTTTTTCATTTCAAAAGACACTTTTTCAGAAAAATATCTATCAAAAACTTCAAAGTAAAGATCAATGCTTGCAATTGCAAGCTCATTTATGTCTTTTTGGTGCATTATGCTTCTTTTTAAAAGAACTTCTTCTTTGTAAACAAAACCATCATTCTCAGCAAAGGCAAAAAAAGAAAAAAACAGTGAAAAAATCGCAAAACCAAGCTTAAGCATCGGACCAGCCCTCATGTTAAAGAACCCACGCTTTAAATATAATACAAATATTTAAAATTTACAATTCATCTTTTGAGTAAATAACAGAGAAGTCACACCTGTCATAAGAGAACAGCTCTTCTTCTTTGAAAAACCTTTTTATCTCTTTTTCTGCAGTTTCTTCAGAATCAGACGAATGAATTATATTTGAAGATACAGATATTGAAAAATCTCCCCTTATCGTTCCTGCAGGAGCTTCCCTTCCCGATGTTGGACCGCACATTGCCCTTACAACCTTTATGGCCTCAACCCCCTCAAGGCAAGCAAGCACAACCGGAGATTGGCTCATAAATTTTTTCAGATCATCAAAAAAAGGCTTGTCTTTGTGATGAATATAATGCTCAGTTAAAATAACATCATCAAGATGGGCCATTTTTAATCCGACTATTTTTAATCCTTTTTTTTCAAACCTTGATATAATATCACCCAAAAGCCCCCTTTGAACAGCATCTGGTTTTAATATTATTAAAGTTTTTTCTTTTGCTTTTGACATGTTATTACAATAAACAATTACTTATTACCAACAAAAAATAATTTATCATAAAAAAACAAAATTGCAAAGAAAAAGCCCGACAAATTTATCGGGCTTTAAAGGCTCAAACTTCTATTTTTATCATAAGATACATCACCTTGCCTATTTCATCAGTAAGCATCCTGCCAACTTTTTGTTTTGCAAGTTCTTTTATTTTGTTTTGGTCTGCATCATTTTCAGGAACAATAAAGAGCTCAAAAACTTTTTTCTCATCTTCCAAAAAATCAACAACCAACCTAATCTGAGAAACCTTCATTACAAACCTCCTTTTTTATTAAAAACATAAACAAGCTAACCCAAACACAAAAAAATGTCAATTAAAACTAGTTAAACTCTGTTTGATACTTTAACTTAAATCCATCCGTTTTTATAATTATTTTTCCGTTAATGTCTGTCCTTAAAATTTTTATATCCTTTATCCTTTCTAAAACTTCCTTTGAAGGGTGTTTGTATGGATTATCTTTTCCAACAGATATCACAGCAATATCTGGAGATGTCTTTTCCAAAAATAACTCAGAATTTGATGTATTTGATCCATGATGATTAAGTTTTAAAACATCTACATCAATATCAATGCCAGAATTTACCAAATCAATCTCCTCTTTTAGCTCTGCATCTCCGGCAAAAAGAAATTTCTTTTCCAAAAAAGTCAATACAAAAGCTAAGGAAATATCATTTGGATTTTTGACCTTTTTTGAAGAAGCGTCAAAAAAAGGATATATTAAATCCATTTTAACTAAATCTCCCAAAACTAAACTTTTGCCCGCCTTTGCTTCTATAAAGTTTATATTTTTTTCCTTGATTATTTTTTTAAACTCATCATAAATATTGCTTTTATATTGGATACTTGAAAACAAAACATTTTTTACTTCATATCTTTTTAAAACATCAATAAGTCCAAATATATGATCCTTTTGCGGATGAGTTAAGACCAAAAGATCTATGCTTTTATCATAAAAAGGCATGACAGAAGAAAGTTCAGACAAAATGGAATTGTCCGGACCTCCGTCTACCAAAACCTGAAACTTATCTGGAGTCTCAATAAAAATCGCATCTCCCTGCCCAACATTTAAAAAATAGACCTTTAACTTTCCGTCAAAACCATACAAAAAAACAGAAGACCATACAATGATCGTAAAACAAAAAATAAAAACCCAAAAATAAATTCCTGATTTATTATTTAATTCCACCTAACAACAAAAACATCCTGTAGAGGTTCAACCTCTACAAATTTAGAGGTTGAACCTCTACAGATTTAATTCTTATCAAATAAAATTTTATTTAAATTAGAATCTTTCTCCCCCCTTTCTAAAATAGACTTCAAAGATTTTTCAGCAAATTTTGCATAATCCTTTTTGTTGCTAAATTGACTCAATATTATATTTTTGTCACAAACTTCAAAATCCGTATCTTTAACATACTCATTCCAACTTGAAACCACCAACTTAGCGGTCGGACCGCTAAGTTGGTGGACTTTATAATTTAAATTAACATAAGAACTCAAATACAATAAATATTCATTGGAATTTATATGAACAGCTTTAAATCTCCCCTGAAACAAAGAACCTGAGCGTTCATTTTTTTCGTTAAAATAATATGTATATCCGCCATTTAATCTTTTCATAAATTCACTTATACCGCCATCAGTAACTTGTTCTAAAATAAAATGATAATGATTAGGATTAAGACAATATGCTATAACATTCACTAACTTAGCTTCATCTTCTACAAGTTTACTTTTTAAAATCGTAGAGGTTGAACCTCTATTTTGTTTAAGTCTGCTAATTATGTACATACCTCCTGTTGGGCTTACTCTATTAAATTCAATCATACTTTGTAAAAATCTATCTATGTCATACTTATCTAAAAAAATATCACGCTTATCAACTCCCCGATTATAAACGTGGTAAAATTCTCCATTTACAAATTTTATTTTTCTATTTCCCATAACAAAATTATACCAATAATATCTGTAGAGGTTCAACCTCTACAACTTTTTTATAGAGGTTGAACCTCTACATTACTACATTAGAATTTTAGCGGTTGGATAATTAAGAGATTAGAAGGCTATTGATGAAAAAGACAAGCCGCCAAAAAACTCTATAGTTTTTATTTGATAAAACAAAATCATCCAAAGCGGAAATACAAACAACTTTGCAAGTGCTATGGAAAAAAATCCAATAAGCCCCGCCAAAAAACCCAAAAGCATAGCTGGTGGTATTAAAGGCAATATTAAGACATTTACAACGGGGGCAATCAAAGATACCTGCTTAAAATTGTAAAGCAAAATAGGCAACACAGCGATTTGAGCAGATAATGTAGCCGATACTGTATCTCTTAATGAGAAAAAATCCGGAATTTTAGTGAATTTATTTTTAAAATAAGGATAAATATACAAAAGTCCCAAAGTTGCTAAAAAAGAAAGCTGAAAAGAAACATCAAAAACTAAAATTTTCGGATTGAATAGAACCATAAGCAAAGCGGCAAAAACAAGAGCATTCAAAGAATGTTTTGCCCTTCCGTAATACCTTGCTAAAAGCAAAACAGATCCCATCAAAGCCGCTCGCACAACAGAAGAGGAAGCGCCAGTCATAATAACAAAAAGAGTAATTACAACTATTGCTGATATTACAACTACTTTTTGGCTTTTTAAAAAATGACTAAAAATCCACGCCAAAAACATAACAATAATGGTAATGTTAAAACCTGACAAAGCTATAATATGCGCAGTTCCGGTCTTTATAAAATCATCATAAAGCTTGGGAGGAATTTCTGATTTTGAACCAAAAAGTATCCCGACAATAAAGTCCGCTTCTGGAGAAGGCAAAAGTTCTTTTATGTTTTGGGAAAAATTCTTTTTTAAAGCAAACAAAGCCAAAACAAGTTTATTTCCCTCTCCTGTTTTTTTAATCTCAATTTTAGGCCTTTGCATCAAAAAATATATATCATCTTTTGCAAGATAGGCTTTGTAGTTAAATCCAGAAAAATTTTCCGGTTCTTTTAACTTGCCTTTTATAAATACAACATCTCCATATTGATATTCTGGATATCTTGTTGTATTTATTAGAATTTTCTCTTTTTGCTTTGTTCTTACAACGAACTTTTGCTTATTTCCTTTAAACTCCGGCTCAGATATTATATTTGCTTCTATTTGCAGATTTTTGCCAACATATTTTTTAAGATCCAAATTTTTTGGAATTGAATTTTGATACCAAAATCCGCCAAACAAAAACACCAAAAAGAAAATCCCCAAAATAAAAAAATCTCTTTTTTCAAAAAAAGAGAACAAAAAAACCAAAAACAAAGAAAAAGAGAACAAAATACCAAACAGCTCAAAACCAAAAAAGGTAAAATAAAAAACGCCTCCCAAAAAAGAAAGCATCAGACATAAAAATGTTTTAGATTTTGAGAGCATTTAAAACCACAAATTATTTTTTCCAATCTTCTATTATAAGCTTTTTCCCGATTTTTCTGACTGTTACTTTCTGCTTTTCTCTCCAGCCAAGCTCACGCACAAGCTCTATCGGTAAAGTCACCAATATGCTCCTTCCCCTACCTGTGCGGGTTAGCTTTCTTATGTTTCTTTCTTCTAATTTTCTTCTTGCCATAAAATAATTATATCATAACTCTATAATTAACTCTATAATTAATTATAGAGTTAATTATTTTATAATAATTCTTTTTTCATTATTATTTTTATATATTTTGCTTATTTCCCTTTTGCTCAAATTCATAAAAGAAATTCTCGGATCACAATAATGTCTACCTGTTCTAACTTTCCCGTTTTTAAATTCAAGCACGATCACTAATGGAGTTTTAAATACCTTTTTTGTTTTTGGATCGGGATAGCTTTCTATCATTTCAATCATCACAACATCTTTTCCTTCTGCGATATTTTTTATTTCATACTTTCTTCTTTTTATATTATAAATATCTTTTATATCATTTTCTGATTTAACTTTTTCCGTTGGAAATAATCCATCTTTTGATTTATATACCCAAGTCATAGTATAGTCTTTTGTAATTTTTTTCAAAGCAGACTTAGTATCTCCTTTAACTTCATCTTTTAAAAGATCTAAAACTAATTTAATTTTTTTGCTGTGCTTCATATACTTTATATTTAAATAACTTAATTAAAATCAATTTTATATTCATAAATTTTTACTGGAACACCTTTTTGTTTTGCATATTCAATTGCAAACCATGTGCCTGAATCTTTATTTACCCAAAAAGACAAAAGCTCATCTGCAAAATCAACAATTTGAGCATTTCTTTTGTGAAAAGAATCTTTATTTACCTCTTTTTCATCATTTTCCACCAAAGCATTAGGATTTTTGCTTTTTATATACTCTAATTGATTTTTTAATTCTAAAAATTCACTTTCTGAAATTTTTCCGCTTTCAATTCTCGGTTTAAAATATTTAAAATAAATATCTAAACTCGTTGGCAAAAAAATTTTTATTCTTTCTGCATTTTTATCAAACTCCAAAGCCACTTTTGTTGCATAAAAATCAACTCCCGGAGCACCACCAGAAACCAACCCAAAACCCTGTTTCATTTTTTCAGAAACTGCCTTTTTTATATCATCTTTTATTTTTTGATTTATCTTTCTGCCACCCCCAACAGAAACCCATTTTATATTTTTCATAATATTGAAATTATACATGTTCGTGAACTTTATTACAAATAAAAAACCCGCCTATTTTGACAGGTTTTTGTTTTGTTATTACATATATTAAATGCGATTTGAAGTGTAAGTTAAAATTTAATTTGAAGCCAGTTGTACTCAATACACAACTGATAAGAATTTTAAATTAGAACGAAAAAACGCGCCAAAAATAGAAGTTCTGAAAATTTTATTTTTTTCTTCTTATAAATGCAGGTATATCCCACTCAGAAGAGTCATCATCATCAACAGAAGAAAACAATCTTTTTTTAAGGCTTGTTTTTTCCTCGTTTTGAATAGAACTTTTCTCAGAATTATCTTCGTTTTGTTTTGATTTTACCCTTACTATTCCTTCTTTAAATTCAGCATCATTGTTGCTTAAATCTAAATTTTTTGCATCTTCTTTTTCTTTTTTGAAACTGTCAAAATCAGGAACGGTTATTTTTTCTTCATCTTTTTTTATGGCTTCATCTCCAAATCCTGTTGCTATAACCGTTATTTTAATTTCTCCTTTTTTAATTCTTGGATCATTTAGCGCTCCAAATATTATTCTTGCATCAGGATCAACATATTCTGAAATAACCTTTGCGGCATCGTTTATCTCCATCATACTCATATCTTGGCCTCCCGCCACAGAAAACAGCACTCCTCTTGCACCCTCAATAGACACTTCAAGCAAAGGAGAGTTAATAGCCGCTTTTGCCGCTTCAACAGCTCTATCTTCTCCAGAAGCTACCCCTATTCCCATCAAGGCAGATCCAGTATTTTGCATTATCGCTTTAATGTCTGCAAAATCTACATTTATAATTCCGGGTAAAGTTATAAGGTCTGAGATGCCTTGAACGGCTTGTTGCAATATAGCATCAACCAAAGCAAAAGATCCCATAACCGAAGTTTTTTTCTCTATGATGTTAAAAATCCTGTCGTTTGGTATTGTAACTAAAGCGTCAACTTTTTCTTTTAAATTTTCAAGCCCTTCTTCTGCAAGGCGAGCCCTTTGTATGCCTTCAAAAGAAAAAGGCTTTGTAACAACGCCAATAGTTAAAGCTCCTATATTTTTTGCAATTTCTGCAACAACAGGAGACCCTCCTGTTCCTGTTCCTCCACCCATACCACAAGTTACAAAAACAAGATCAGCTCCTTTTAAAGCCTCTTGTATCTCTTCTCTTGACTCTTCTGCAGCCTGCCTTCCAACATCTGGATTCATACCAGCTCCCAGCCCTCTTGTAGTGCTTTTTCCAATATGAATTTTTGTCTTTGCGGCAGAATGATGAAGATCTTGCGCATCTGTGTTTATCGTTATGAAATCAACTCCTTTTATTTTTGATTCTACCATACGGCTGACAGCGTTTCCTCCTCCACCGCCTATTCCAACAACTTTTATTCTTGCAAATGTTTCTATATCTGGTTTTACTTGACTCATATTTTTAAATTATATTAATTACCTACATACTTTAATACAAACAAAAATATTTTGCAAATTAAGGCATGAATGTCTTGAAAAATTTTTTTATTTTTCCAAAAGCGCCGTCAGAAGAAGAAAAATAATCTCTTTCAACTTCGTCAAAGCCAAAAAGCCCAAGTCCCAAAACAGAAGCGTATTCAGGATCTGCTATATTATCTAAAATTCCATCTATATCAGAATTTGGAAATCCTATCTGAACAGGAAGCTTTAGCTTTTCTTTTGCTAACTCAACTATATAAGGCATTTTTGCTCCTCCGCCAACAAGCACAACCCCTCCCGGCAAAAGCCCCTGCTTTGAAACCTTTTTTAATTCTTTATAAATAAGCTCAAATGTTTCATCAAGTCTTGCTCTTATTATCTCTGCAACATGTCTTTTGGAAACAGAGCCGCCATCTTCAAGCCCAAACTCAGCTAAGCTAAGCATTTCTTTTTTGTTTACACTTTTTACATCTGCTGTTCCATGCTCCAGTTTTATCTTTTCTGCAACATCAACTTCTGTCCTTAATCCTATTGCTATATCATTTGTTATATGAGATGCGCCTATTGGCAAAACAGCAACATGAGAAATACTTCCATCTTCGTAAATAGACATGCTTGTTGTTCCAGCGCCCATATCAAGCACCATAACGCCAAGCTCTTTTTGTCTTTTTGAAAGCACAGATTTAGAAGAAGCAAGCGGAGAAACAACAAGTTCTTCCAAATCAAGTCCTGCATCAGACACAGCTTTTGTTACATTGTTTATAACAGGCACAGAACAATCAACAACCAAAGCATTTACTTCTAGTCTTATGCCCTTCATTCCCAAAGGATCAACCACTCCCCCTTCGCCGTCTATCATAAATTCTTTTGGAATAACATGAACTATTTTTCTGTTTGGAGGAATTGATACAGCTTCTGTTGTCTGAAGAACCCTGTTTACATCTTCTTGAGATATCTCCTGATCTGCCCTTGAAACAGCAACCACTCCTTTTGAAACTCTGGATCCTATATGAGATCCAGAGAGATTTACAAAAACTGAATTTATTTCTCTACCGGAGGTTTTTTCTGCCAAACCAACAGCCTCAGAAATAGCATTTGAAACTTCATTCATATCAGAAACAACCCCCCTTCTTACTCCAGATGATAAAACCTCTCCAACGCCAACAACAGAAAGCTTTTCTGCCCCTTTTTTATATTGCAAAACTACTGCCCTTGTTTTGGCAGTCCCTATGTCCAAGCCACATATTATATGTTCTTTTGCCACTGTTTTTATTTTTTAAATAATAAACTTAAAATCTTGTTTTGTATCTTTTCCGTCTTTTTATATTCTTTCTCTGATCTTTCATGGTCTATACCAAAAAGATGTACAACTCCATGAACAACAAGCAAAGCCAATTCCTTTTTTAAACTAACACCCTTTTTTCTGGCATTTTTCTCAGCATAAGAAACACACACAAATATCTCTCCCAAATTTAACTTATCAGATAAAAAGTTGTCTCCGCTCTCAAAGAAGCTAAATGACAAAACATCTGTTATCTTATTCTTTTTTCTGTATTTTTTATTTAACTCTCTAATTTTTTTTTCTCCGACAAAAACCAAACTTATTTCTACTTGCTTTTTACCGCAATAAAGCTCTTTTGTTGTTAAAAGTGCAGCTTTTTTTAAGCAATTTAAATCTATCTTTTTTTTTGTTTTGTTTGAAACACCAATGTCCAGATCAAGCATGATCTTTCTTTTGTTTGAATTATAACAACTTAACGCCAGTTTTGCAAAACTGGCGTTAAGTCTCACTAAGACAATTTATTTTTTACCAGAGAAGCTACTTTTGCTCCGTCTGCCCTGCCTTTTATTTTATCCTTCAGAAAAGACATCACCTTTCCCATGTCAGACGCTTCTTTTGCTTGAGTTTGAGATATGGCATCATCTATCATATCATCCAGCTCTTGGTCAGAAAGCTGTTCTGGCAAATATTTTTGCAATATTTCAGCTTCTTTTTCTTCGTTTTGCGCAAGATCATCTCTTCCGCCCTCTTTGTATTGTTTTGCTGACTCCCTTCTTTTTTTAATTTCAGAAGAAATCAAGCTAATTATCTGCTCATCAGAAAGCTCCTGACCTTTGTTGTCTATCTCTTTGTTTTTTATTTCTGATTTCAAAGAAGCAAGGACAGTTTTTTTAAGATCATCTTTTGACTTGAAAGCCTCTTTGAAATCATCATTAATTTCCTTTTTTATACTCATTTTCGCTTATTTTACCTAATTTATATAATCTTTCTTTTTCCTGAGCTATTTTTGCTCTTCTTATAGCTGATTCTCTTATCTGCCTTTTTGATTTTTTTCTTTCCAAAAATCTTGCTTTTCTTGCTTTTTGTAATATATGGCTTTGCTGAATTTTTCTTGTAAATCTCCTTAAAAAAGCTCCAGTTGATTCTCCTTCTTTTCTTTTTGCTTCTATCATGTGTCTGACACCTCCTTTCTTTCAGCCAAAAGATGCATGTGAAGATGGTCTATTTCCTGACCACCATCTTTTCCGACATTTATGGCAAGCTTATAAGCTTGGGAAACTCCCAGCTTTTTTGCCGCCTCTTTGGCTGTCAAAAATATATCACCCAAAAACTTAGCATCTTCTTCTGTTATGTGATCAACAGAATCTATATGCTTTTTTGGCACTATCAAAACATGCACATCCGCTTTTGGATGAATATCTTTAAAAACCAAAAACTTGTCATTTTCTAAAATGATATCTGAATTTAATTCTCTATTTGTGATTTTGCAAAATAAACAATCCATTTTATTTTTTTAACCTTTCTTTAACAACTTTTACTATTTTCTCCACAGGTATTATCTCTTGCGCTCCTGTTTCCATATCCCGCAATATAACATCTCCATCTATTGCTTCTTTTTGTCCTGTTATTAAACTTATTTTAGCTCCCATTCTGTCTGCTATTTTAAGTTGAGAAGATATGCTGTTTCTTCCAAAAGCCTCCATAGCATATATTCCAGCAGAAGAAAGCTCATCAAAAAGCTTCATGCTTTTTTTCTTGCCTAACTCACCCACCTGAACCAAAAACACCTGTGACTTTTGCAAATCTGACACTCTTGCGTTTTGTTGTTTCATAGCGTCCAAGACTCTTTCAATTCCCAAAGCAGCACCAACAGCAGACACATCTTTACCTCCAAGCATCTTAATAAGATAATCATACCTTCCTCCTCCGCCAATTGCAAGACTTGACCTTTTATGAGTTTTCTCGCTTCCCCCTTCTATATGCTCATCTTCCAAAAACACCTCAAACACTGTTTTTGTATAGTAATCAAATCCTCGCACTAAAAATTGGTCCAGACAATACGGTATTTCAAGCTCGTCTAAAAACTCTAAAACAAGTTTAAAGTGATCATGGCACTCTTTGCATAAACTGTCTATTATATTAGGAGCATTTATTTTTGCAGGCTGGCACTTTTCTTCTTTGCAATCAAGAAGCCTTAATGGATTTATTTTGACTCTTTTTTTACAGTCAGAACATAGCCCTTTTATTCTTGACCTATAATATCTCAAAAGCTGGCTTCTGTATCCTGACCTGCACTGCTTGCATCCGATGCTGTTTATTTTAACGCTTAAATTTTTCAATCCTATACCATAACAGATTTTAATAAACAAGTTAATAACTTGAGCATCATAAGACGCATCTTTATCTCCGATAACCTCAAAACCAGCCTGATAAAACTGCCTGAATCTTCCTGCTTGTGGCTGTTCATATCTAAACATAGGGCCTATGTAGTATAACTTAACCGGCTGAGGCAAGTTTATCATTCCATGTTCAATATATGCTCTTGCTATTCCTGCCGTGCCTTCTGGTCTTAAAGCGACTGTATCTTTCCCTTTTGTTTTGAAAATATACATCTGTTTTTGAACTACATCTGTAGCCTCTCCAACAGAAGAAGTATAAAGATCTGCATATTCAATAACGGGAGTATCTATCCTTGAAAACCCATAATGCAAAGACAAATTTTTAAGAACAGCCTTTATTTTTTCCCAATACTTTTGGTCTTGCGGCAAAACATCATAAGTTCCTTTTAAAGTTTGGAATGTTTTTTTTGGCTTTTTTGGCATATAGTTATTTGCTTAAATATAACTTAGCAGAATCAAATGGAAAAACTCTTAAAAGAACTTTACCAACTATAAATTCCTCTTTTAATGGCCCCCATCTTCTTGAATCAGAAGAAGCACTTCTGTTGTCTCCCAAGACAAAATACTCATCAACCCCAAGTTTTACTTCTCCTGATCCGTAAGTTTCCTTGCCGTCCAGCATATACTCTTTTTCATCTAAAAAGAAACCTTCGGGATTTTCTTTATTTTTGATAAAAACTTTTCCGTTTCTGAAGCTAATGGTCTCTCCGGGCAGACCTATTATCCTTTTTATATAGTATTCTTTTGGATTAAATGGATATTTAAATACCACAACATCTCCTCTTTTTGGGCTTGAAAATTTATAAGATATTTCATCTATTATAAGATAATCGCCATTTTCAAAATTAGGCTCCATAGAAGCCCCCAAAACAAAAAACGGCTGAACCACATAGTACCTTAAAGGAACTATAATAATAAGCGCTACGATAACTAGCTTTGCCGTTTCCCATAAAAAAGATAAAATGCTCTTTAACATAATAAAGACTATACCATAAAAATGCATCCGATACAAGAAAAGCTTGGATTTTGTTCACGCAAAACTACATTTTTTATGGTATTATATAAATATGCAAAAAAACCAAACAGAACAAAAAAAAATATCTCCTTTTGCTTTATGGATTTTAAGAGTGGCGGGAATATTGTTTTTTTTGCCTTTTTTATTTTTTTATAACACCCCTGAACTTTCAAAGCCTCCAAAAACAGATATAAACTCAAAAGCTCTGGTAAAAACCGCTTTTTCTTTTTTAAAGGATGAGGAGCTAACCTTAAAAGGAGAAGAAAATGACAGAGTAAATATACTATTTTTGGGACTTCCCGGAAAAGGCAACAGCGCGCCCGACCTTACCGACTCTATAATTCTTGCCAGCATAAAGCCAAGCACAAACCAGCTTGCGCTGCTTTCTATTCCTCGCGATCTTTTGGTTTATATAAAAAAAGAAAAAAGATACGCAAAGATAAATTCCCTTTTTGCAGAAAACGAAAGAAATCCAGAACTTTTAACTGAAAAAATAAAAGAGATGACCGGACAAGATGTGTATTATTATGTTGCGCTTGATATCACAGCAGTCCAAAAAATAGTTGACGCTCTGGGAGGAATTAATGTGTTTGTAAAAAAAGATATTTATGATCCCCAATTTCCAACACCCGGATTTGGAACGGAAGTTTTTGAGGTAAAAAAAGGCTGGCGATACTTTGACGGGGAAACAGTTCAGAAATATTTAAGAACAAGATATTCTCCAAATGGAGATTTTGACAGGATAGAGCAACAACAGGCTGTTATTGAAGCGTTAAGAAAAAAGATATTCGGACTTAACCTTTTGGTTGACTTTCCCACTTTAATTTCAATTTACAAAGCAACAAAAGACAATATTCAAACCAATATAGCGGAAAACGAAATAAAAAGCTTTTTTGAAGTTTTAAGAAATATAAGCTATGATAATGTCATAAGCAAATCACTTGATGCAGGAAAAAAAGACTCTCTTTTGATTGCAGATACATTTATGTTTGGCTCGCAAAGAGGTTTTGTTTTGAAGCCAAAAGCAGGAGACTTTGACTATTCTGAAATTAAAACATTGGCAGAAAATATTTTTGACTTGAAATAATGATATGACACATTTAATAGTGGGTCTGGGAAATCCCGGAGAAGAATACAAAAACACAAGGCACAATATCGGACGCGATACGGTTTTTTATTTTGCCAAAAAAAATAACTTTCCAGAGTTTTCAGAAAACAAAAAATTAAAATCTTTGATTTCAGAAGGAAAATTAAAAAAACATAAAACTGTGCTTATGCTCCCTGAAACTTATATGAATCTTTCAGGAGATGCTGTTTCTGCCGGAGCAAAATACTTTAAAACAAAACCGGAAAATATTTTTGTGGTACAAGATGATATTGACTTGCCTTTTGGATCAATAAAAATATCTTTTAATAAAAACTCGGGAGGACATAAAGGCATAGAAAGTGTTATAAAAAAATTAAAAACAAAAGGATTTTGGAGAATAAGGGTGGGCATTAACCCAACCAAAAAGAAAAAAGATGCGGCAGACATTGTCCTTAAAAAATTTACAAAAAAAGATGAATCAACTTTAAGAAAACTCAAAAAAGCAATAAACGAAGCTTTGCTTTGCGCTGTTTTGGAAGGACCGCAAAAAGCGATGGAACTTTACAATCAATAAATAGCAAACGATTATCAGTAAGAAATATAATTTGACTTTAAACAAAATAAAACCTATACTTAAAAAGTAAGAATTTCTTACTTTTTATAATTAAAATTTCTATAAAAATGAACACCATATTAAAAGCAACAACAAAAGGTCAAATAACACTCCCTTCCAAATGGAGAAAGAAATTTAAAACAGATAGATTTCTGGTAAGCTTTGAGGGTGATGTGCTTAAAGTAAAACCACTAAAGCTTGATGATATTTTAGGCAAGTCTTCAAATAAAGATTCAAAGATAATATTTAATTCTGCAAGGGACAACAAGGGCAAAGGAATTTCCGCAAAAGATTTTCTAAAAGCCATTAAAAAAATAGATGGATAAAATAGAGAAACTCTTGCGAAAAATATCAAAAAAACAAAGAGCTATATTGGAAAATATAATCCTTTCTTTGATTTCTGGCAAAAACACTATTAAAATTTCAAAAATAAAAGATACTAAATTTTATAAAGTCAGAAACAAAAACTTTCGTATTATTTTTCATTACGAAAACAAAGAAGTCATCATAGACGACATAAGGCTAAGAAATGAAAAGACTTACAAGAACCTAAAATAAAAACTTAAAAAAGCAATAAACGAAGCTTTGCTTTGCGCTTGTTTTGGAAGGACCGCAAAAAGATATGTAGAAAGCTTAATTGATTTTTGACTTTTTATCTTTATTTTAGTACCTTTTTGAATGTGCCGAAAAAAGAATCAGAAAATTTAAAAGAAATTTTAATAGTATCCCTTACCCCCCATTTGGCGGAAAGGGAGCTTTTGTGGTTCTCAGAAAACGAAAAAAAGATAAAACGGCTTTTGAAAATGGACAGTTTTTGGCAAAACCATGCTGTTTTGTTTGAAAAAGACCAAAATATAAAACTATCTGAACTTTTAAGAAAGCTTGATGATTTAAATTACCAGAAAGTTATGACTGTATCCCTACCGGGGGAATTTTCACAAAGAGGAGGATCGGTCGTTGTTTTTCCGATAAACTCAAATTGCGCCGTGCTTTTGGATTTTTTGGGAAACCAAATAGAAAGCATAAAAAAGTTAAAAGATATAACTTTTGACGAAGGCAAAAGAGATAAAATCTTAAAAAAGAGGTTTAAAGCGCAAGACGCCCATCATTTAAAAAATATATCAGAGGGAGATTTTTTGGTTCACAAAGACCATGGCATTGGCATTTACAAAGGAAAAGTCAAATTAAACGAAAAAGAATACTATCTTTTAGAATACGCCCCGCCAAAAAAAGGAGCTGATCCAGACAAACTTTTTGTTCCAGAAGAAAAAGCCCAAAACCTTTCTTTGTATCTTGGGTTTGAGAAACCAAAAATTCACAGACTTTCCGGAAGTTTGTGGCAAAACACTCTAAAAAAAGCATCCGAAGATGCAGAGAAACTTGCAAAAGAACTTTTGGAGCTTTACGCAAAAAGATCAGTTGCAAAAAAGACGCCCTGCCAAAAAGACGACTCTTCTCAAAAAGAATTTGAAGATGCGTTCCCTCATCCGGAAACCCCCGACCAAAAAAAAGCAATAGAAGAAATTAAAAAAGATATGGAATCTGATACCCCAATGGACAGGCTTTTATGCGGAGATGTTGGCTTTGGAAAAACGGAAGTTGCTATGCGCGCGGCTTTCAAAGCCGTAAACTCAGGTTTTCAGGTTGCAGTGCTTTGCCCTACTACCATACTTTCCGACCAACATTTTGAAAATTTTAAAGAAAGGTTTAAAAAGTTTCCGGTAAATATTGCGGTTCTAAACAGATTTGAAAATCCAAAAAAACAAAAAGAAACTATAAAAAACATAAAAGAAGGAAAAGTGGATATCATAATAGGAACTCACAGGATACTCTCTTCTGATATTGAGTTTAAAAAGCTGGGACTTTTGATAATAGACGAAGAACAACGCTTTGGAGTAAAACAAAAAGAAAAACTGAAAAAATTAAAAGAAAATATAGATATCTTAAGCATGTCGGCAACTCCAATACCGCGAACACTTTATCTTTCTTTGTCTGGTATAAGAAGCATAAGCCAAATAAATACTCCCCCGCTTGGCAGAATGCCAATACACACAAAAGTTATACCTTACAATGAAACAGAAGTAAAAAGCGCAATAGAAAATGAGCTTAAAAGAGGCGGGCAGGTTTATTTTTTACACAACAAAATTGAAACAATACAAAAAACTCTTTTAGACCTAAAAAAACTGGTCCCCGAAGCAAGGTTTAGAGAAATCCACGGCAGACTCTCAGAAAAAGAACTCCGAGACACAATGCTAAAATTCAAAAACAAAGAGTTTGATGTCTTAGTCTCAACAACGATAATAGAAAACGGGCTTGATATTAAAAATGTAAATACATTGATAATAGATTGCGCAGAGATTTTAGGGCTTTCACAGGCGCATCAGATAAGAGGAAGAATAGGCAGACACACAAAAGAAGCCTACGCTTATTTTATGTTCAAAGAAAAATCACTCACAGAAAACGCCAAAAAAAGATTGGAAGCGCTTGAAAAATACTCACAGCTTGGCGCCGGATACGAGCTTGCTATGCAGGATTTGCAAATACGCGGAGCGGGAAACATTTTAGGGAAAAACCAAACCGGAGCGGTAAACCAAATCGGACTAAACTTGTACTGTGAGATACTTAATCAGGCGATTGAGAGAGTTAAAAATTAAATCTTTTAAACTTTAGTTTAAAAATCGCTAAAAATAGTATTGGTATAATATTTTTTTCATATCCTATGACATTATTTCCAAAAATAATACTATTTATAAAATTACTTAAAAATAAAATTAAAATAGCAAAAAATAAAAAGATTAAATTTAAAATTCCAAAAAAATATAATATTTTGTAATATAAGCCTCCTCTCTTAAAAATAAAGCAACTAAACTAAAACCAACAAATAAAATTGAAAAAAGCTTTGCTCCAATTCCTGATTCAAAAAAAATCATTTAAAGATATTTCCCAACTACCGACTTCTGGCCTTAATTTAACATCTATAGTATTCCATGGAACAAAAAGCATTTCTGTAAGCGCCAAAAGTTAATAGAAAAGCATAAAATAAGTAGCAAACAAAAATAAAACTCCCAAAATTAATTTTATACTTTTTTGTAAATTAAACTTTAATTTATCCATATTTTTTAAAAAATTTATTTTATAACTATATTAACTATCTCGTTGATATAAAATATCCAATTATACCTCCCAATAACAAGAATAATGATTGAATGATTAAGTTTAATTGCTTAATCCTTCTTTTAAAATAACTTCAAAGCCATAAGAAAAAACACCAGAATAAATCAGAGCAAGAAAATACAAAAATGAAAATATAAAAAATAAAACTAAGATTAACTTATTTTTTTTAAAATAAAACATTATACGAAAAGCCCAATAAATCGGTACAAGAAAGAATAACCACTCAATAAAAACACCCAAAATAGGACCTGTATATTTAAAAAAGTTAAAAGAGAACTGGTAATTTATAAAAATAAAAGCAAAAAATATAATAGAGACCCCCAAAACATAATTATTCATTAAAAATTTTGAAGTTTTATTCTTAAACATATTTTTTATTATTTCAAAAAAGTAGGGTTGGTAGAAACATCTACCAACCCTAATAAAAATTAATAATCCAAATAAAAATTATAATATTGTGGATTAGATAAGCCAAGACAGGCTGGTGACCAATATGACATTCTGTCTCCCATTCTATAAACAACCTCATATCTGGGATAAGAAGGATTAAATGTTATACTCACAAAATCCGCCTTGCATTCATACCATGCAGGGGATTGCCCTATCACATCTTGTGTTATATCCCTCCAGTTGCCAAATGCAGTCCATCCATAAATAATGAATTGATTTGGATCTGGAGAATAATTAGTATAAAGATGAAATATTATTCTCCAATCTTCTTCATCATCCTCAGGAAACTGAAACCTATCCACAGAAAATGCATAGGCACCATTAGCCTGAGAACTCCCAGAAAAAACAAACATCGGCAATGCCAGCATCATACCAAAAACTGCGCTTTTGAGCAATTTCATCCTTCACCCTCCACTTAGGTTGTTGATAAAAAGAACAAAATGTTATCAAGATTATCCTGGTAACAAAACTACTATATCTTTTTTTTTTTTTTGAGTTTTTGCAAATTTTTGTTGTGGAAAAGTTTTTTAGTATTTTTTATGCTTTTTCTTTTTTTATTAAATAAACTATGTTATAAATTAATACAAAAATTATGAGCGCAAATTGTCACACACAACACAAAAAAATAAAAAAACATTTTGATAAATGCGACTTAAGACATAATTGTCTTTGTGAGCTAAAAAAATTCAGCTTGGTGTTTTTTATTGCTTTTTCTGTTTTTTTAATTGAGCTTGTCGGCGGAATAATATCAAACAGCTTGGCTTTGCTTGCCGATGCTTGGCATGTGTTAATTGACGCATCTTCTGTTTTTGTTGCAATTGTTGTGTCTTACTACATCTCAAAAGGATTAAACGAAAAAAAGCTAAGAAAAACAAGCGGATACATAAACGCCGGTCTGCTTCTTGCCGTCTCTTTGTGGATAATATATGAGGCTATCGCAAGAATATTTGAGCCAAGAGAGATAAACAGCTGGATTATGATATCAATTGCAATTTTAGGAACCGTTGGCAATTACATACAACACAAAATTTTAGATCACATGCATGATGAAAATATAACCCATGAATCTGTTAAGTTTCATGTATTATCAGATCTTTTACAAAGCATTGCTGTTGTTATTGGCGGAGTTTTGATAATGACAACCGGCTTTAATCTAATAGATCCTATTTTATCTTTGATAATAGGAGCTGTTATGTTGCGCTGGACTTACGTTTTATCTTTGAGAATAAAAAAATGTTAACTTAAAAAACAAAAAATAAGCAAAAACGGCGCGTTTGCGCCGTTTAATTTTTTAATTGTTGCTTGTAAACTCCAC
>JALTWS010000018.1 GCA_027048495.1 Candidatus Azambacteria bacterium | reverse complement strand
ATATTATGTTTTAAGAAACCAACAAAAAGCCAAAAAAGAATTTGAAGATGAACTAAACAAAAACGGAAATTTAAATGCAAGCGCAGAATATTTTAAAGAGGTGAAGGAGAAGGGGGAGAAGGTTTGTCATGACCTAGACAACATGGAAATAGCAGGTTGTAATTTTGAATATATATATATAAGGGAGAAAGATGAATATGCATATTTTGAACAATTAGACCAAGAGTTATTTTTTCCTAAAGGCAGTAAAGGAAGAAAAATTATCGATTTAAGACCAAATCCATATACAAATACTTGGAAAATAGTCCAACCTTAACACAAGATTATGCAAAAAAGATTCAAAACATTGTTTTTTATCTTTTCTTTAAGCTGGTCTTTTACTCTCCCTGGCCAATCTCTAGCTTACGAACCAACCTCTACCCATGCAGGGCTTACAGAACAGATTGTTGAGTTTTACAACTTGTCTTTCCCTGAAAATAAAATAACTAAACAACAAAAAGAATGGATAATTCAAGGAGCGATGGATGAAGATGTTCCTCCAATAAGAGCCTTGAATCATTTTTACGACCCTGTTTACAACAAAGGAATAAAAAATTATGGAACATCAAAAGAGTGGGCCTTGGACAACCTAAATGCAAACTCATATTCTTGGCCAAAGATATTAAGATATTACGCTGAAGGAAAAGAAGAAAAATATTACAAAGGCATAGGACATATACTGCACTTAATAGAAGACGCTTCTGTTCCTGCGCATACAAGAGATGATGCTCATATGGGTGATTTTTATACAAAAGAAAGCCCCTATGAAAGCTGGACACAAAAAACAAAAACCAGAGAAACTCTTTTGGGGCTTGCAAAACAAATTTTTAGCAAAAACAAAAGCTTTTATCAGTTTAGCTATCTTGAAGAATATTTTGACAATATGGCAGAATACTCAAATGCAAACTTTTTTAGTGAGGATACTATAAATAGTCCGAGGTATACAAATCCAGTAGTTTATAGATACGATGATAAATATGCTTACGACAGTAAAGACAATAAATTGTTTATTATTGTAAATGACAAGAATATAATTACCTTATTTGACGAAAAAGATTCATCAGTAGTCTCAGAATACTTCACCAGACTCTCAAAAGAAGCAATTCTAAACGGAGCTGGAGTAATTGATCTGTTTTTCAAAGAAGCAAACAAAACAAAAAACATCCTTGCTTACAAAAAGAAAAAGGAATATCAAAATAAAAAGATATTTGGAGATATTTACAAAATATCAGAATTTAAAGATAAACTTTTTAGTCCATTGGGAAGCTTAGCTGTTTTTAGCGTGTCAGCCACAAAAGAATCTGTAAAAATAGCAAAGGGACTGTTAACATTTGTTTTTGAAGATTCTGTTCCTTTAAGCAAAGAGGTGGCAAAAAATACAAATACATTTGTAAAGCAGAACCCAAAAGTTATCTCAACAGGCATTATTGGTTTTAGTGGTAAAATTCCATTATCTTCAAAAAAAGATGCTGATATTCAATCTTCTGGTAGGCAGTCCACATCTCCAGAAAACAAAAACAACACAGCCAAGCAAAAAGAAAACGAAGCGGAAAAAAACAATAATATTGTGGGGCAAGATGACAGTTCTGTGGCACAAAACAATGCTTTGATGGAAAAAAATGACACAGTTGTGGTAAAAGATGATGCTTTTGTGGGAAAAACGGAAAGCAAAGTGGAGCAAGATGGTGCTTCTGTGGGTGATAGAAACACTCAAGTGGAGCAAGGCAACAATGTTTTGCCAACAGAAAACACAAAACAAGACAGCAACAATCAAAAAGAAGCAACAAACCAACAGCCAAAAAGCAAATACTACGGCTGGGCAAGCGCTTCGGTTTTTCCTGTAACTGAATCAAAACAACAAAAGAAAAAAGATGCTTCAGAAGATCTTGTTTTAAGCCAAACTGCAACTTCAACAAGCAATATTGCAACAAGCACAAAAGAGGCCTTGTCTTTGTCAGCAAGCATATCAATTGAAAGCTACGACTTTAACAAAAAGATTTTAAGCTTAAAATGGAGCGCCAAAAGCTCAACCAGCTCATCTGAGATTGTCTATGACATAAAGCAAAAAAGGTCTGACAAAAGCTTCAAAGAAAAAATTTTCTCAAATACTGCTTCAACATCTTTATCTTTTTTGGTTGACGATAACTTTTCTTACACCTTTTTTGCAAAAGCAAAAGATACAAAAAACAATATTGAGTCTGGCTGGAGCAAGGTTGTCTTTTCTCCGGACAAAAACCCGGTTCTGATAAACGAAATTGCCTGGATGGGAACCAAGGCTCAGGCAAATGACGAATGGATTGAACTTTACAACCGTTCTGATTTTGATGTTGACCTTTCTGGCTGGACATTAAAAGATTCAAGGTATTTTAAGGTTAGCTTATCAGGCAAAATACCCAAAAAAGGATTTTTTCTTCTGGAAAGAACAGCAAGCTCAACAACAGATATTCAAGAAGATCAAATATACAAAGGAGCTTTGTCAAATAAAGGCTATGGGCTTTACCTTTATGATAAAAACAACAATTTAATTGACCAAGTCCCATATTGGTTCTCAGGAGACAACAGCGAAAAACTGACGATGGAAAGGATAAGCCCCTACGCTTACGGAAACAACAGGCTTAACTGGAAAAGCTTCAAGAAAGGAAGCGAGTTTGCAAAAGATGCCAAAGGAAACTTAATATACGGAACTCCAAAAAAGCAAAACAGCGTCTATGGCCTCTGGACAGCAAAAGCCAATCCAATAACAAAAGATGAGATTTGGACAAAAGACAAAAGCCCGTATCTTGTTTCTGGAACATTAATCTTTGATGGGTTTGACTTAACCATAAACCCTGGCGTTGAGGTTTTGTTTTATGACAAAAAATCCGAGCTTGTTTTCAAAAACGGAAACATGCTTGCCAAAGGAACGGAAGATGAACCAATTCTTTTTGATTCTTTTTTTAAAAAAGAAGCAGGCAGTTACAAAAGAGTGCTTCTTCAAAATGCAAGCTCAACTTTAAGTTATGTTAAATTTGCAAACGGAGGGGCAGAAAAGCCAAGACTGTTCTCTGCTTCTGTTGATCTTTTTGGAGCGCTTAATTTAAAAAACTCAATAACAACTTTAAAAAACTGCTCTTTTGACAATTCGCTTGCCTATGCTGTTTTGGCAGAAGAGGGTTCTTACATAAACATGCAAAACTGCCAGATAAAAAACACAAAACCATACAAAAAAGACAGCATAAGCTACTATGGCTATGGCATATACATAGACGAAAAATCTTCTGGAAAAGTAGCAAACAATGAGTTTGAATCCAACCAAGTAGGAATTTATTCAATCTCAGCTTCAAGCACAACGCTTCACATAAAAGACAACATCTTTGATAAAAACAAAACAAACATTAAGGCAGGCTCAACAAGACTGAATGCAAAGATAGAAAACAACCAAGACAAAAGCAAAAAAGGAGGAATACAAATAGCAGGCCGGGTTGCATCATCAACACCGCTTACGCTTTTTAAAAACCAGATGCCATACATAACAGAGTACCCAATAAATGTTCAAAAAGGAGCAAAGCTTACGATAAATCCAGGAGTTGTGATAAAAGCAAAAAACCAACAAAATACAAACACATCTCCCCTTTTTGTTGAAGGCGAACTTCTGGCAAAAGGAACAGAAAAAGAGCCGATAACAATAACCAGCATAAAAGATGATTTTGACGGATACGACAGCAACAGAAGCGACCAAAGCCCAGAAGCAGGAGACTACAAAAACATAGTTTTCAAAAACGCAAGCTCAACTTTAAGTTATGTAAACATACGGTATGGAGGGGCAAACGAACACAGGCCTTTGGGAAGCTATACTTACACATACAAAGGAGCAATAAACGCAGAAAACTCAAATATCAATATTTCAAACTGCCAAATCTCAAACAGCAAAGCTTATGGAATTTATACAAAAAACAGCAAGCTTAGCATAAAAAACTGCAAGATAGAAAACACAAAGCAGGTCAAAGGAAACGAAAAAAACACCGGCTATGGGATTTTCTCTGATTTTGAGAACATTTCTTTTGAAGCAAAAAACAGCCAGTTTTTAAAAAACCAAAAGGATATCTTTTTTAAAACAGCAACCTCAACTGACGTTTTAATCTCAAAAAACATCTTTCAGGACAGTATCTATCTTTACGGAGATATATCAGAAAAAACAAAGGTTTTAAAAGACAACACCCTCAAAAACAACTCCAAAGTGCAAATATCCGCAAACATTTACCAGCCAGTTACCTTAGATCAAAACAGCTACTATCTTAACCTTAACATACAAAAAGGCGGAGAGCTTAAACTTCTGCCAGAAACAAAGGTATACATTGAAAGGATATATTCTGAAGGAAAGATAACAGCAAAAGGGCAAAAAGGAAAAGAGATAGTGTTTGAAAATGGCTCAATTCAAATGAAAAACACACAAGCAACCTCTACATTTGAATATGCCATATTCAAAAACGCAGGCAAAAAGCCCGTCAACAAAAAAGAAGATCAGGTTTTTTACCTTGACTCTGCCAAATTAAGCATCAAAAACTCAATTTTAAAAAACAACCAAGGAGGCATACAGGCAGAAAACAAATCAAATGTTCTGATAGAGTCCTCTACCCTAAAAGAAAACAAAAAAGATCTAACAGCAAAAAACAACTCATACATACAAATATCAAACTCAAATATACAAGCAAAAAACAAAGACAACACAGCTGTCTTTGCTGACAACACATCTATGATAGATGCAAAAAACAACTGGTGGGGCAGTATCTTTGGACCTTTTGAGCCTTCTTCAAACAAGCAAGGAAAAACAACAAAAGTCTTAGGAAATGTCTTGTTTTTGCCTTGGGCTTTGGAGGAATTTTAATAGTCTGTAAGATTTGTTTTTAAAAAGCATTAAAACCTTGATTTTAAATTTGCCTTTATTACATTACATTATCCGCGATCGCGTAAAGTGTAATGTATTGTGGGTGGATGGTAGATTTTTTTGCAAAATGATACAATAAAAATAAAATGTTTTTACAGAAAGGGGCTCTTTAATTTAGATATAAAACATACTTACAAATAAAATATTTAACAAAATAGTGAAAAACAATACAAAAGAAAAATTAGTAATAATAGACGCAAATGCGCTTGTTCACAGGGCATACCACGCTTTACCTCCTTTAAGCTCACAAAAAGGGGAGCTTACCAACGCTGTTTTTGGATTTGCTTCTTTGCTTATTAAGGTGATAAAAGATATTAATCCAGATTATATGGTTGCTTGTTTTGATTTGCCTGAGCCTACTTTTAGGCATAAAGAATTTGAAGAATACAAAGCGCACAGAGAAAAGACACCAGAAGATCTTATTGTCCAGTTTGACAAAGTTAAAGAAGTTTTAAAAGCATTTGGCATACCTATATTTGAAAAACCCAGATATGAAGCAGATGATCTTTTAGGAACAATAGCAAATTTGGTTAAAAAAACAAAAAAAGATATTCAAATAATAATACTAACAGGTGATTTAGATACTCTTCAGTTGGTTGATGATAATGTTTTTGTCTATACCTTAAAGAAAGGAATATCAGACACTATTTTGTATGATAAAAAATCTGTTAAGGAAAGATATGGAATTGAACCTAACCAAATGACAGATTACAAAGGGTTAGTTGGCGATCCTTCTGATAATATACCCGGTGTTTCTGGGATAGGGCAAAAAACAGCAAGCAGTCTTTTGCAAGAGTACGGAACCCTGGAGCAGATATACAAAAACATTTCTTTGATACCAAAAAAACAGAGGGAAAAGTTAGAAGCTTCAAAGGATATGGCGTTTTTTTCAAAACAGCTTGCTACCATTTGCCAAGATGTTGACATTAACTTTAATTTAAAAGATGCCAAATTTGGCAACTATGATAAAAAAAAGGTTGCGAGTTTGTTTGAGGAGCTTAATTTTTTTACTTTGCTTTCTCGTTTGGACCTTCCCAGCAAAAAAAGTTCAAGTGAAAAAAAGGTAGTAATAAAAAAGACCACTCCAAAAGAATGCAAAAAGAAACTAAAAAGCCAAAAAAGTTGCGCTTTTTTTGTTGATGAAGACAACCAAATAAGTATATGTTTTGGAAAGACAGAGATTTATACATTTAACTTTGAAGAAGCAGGGTTTTTATTTGAAGATGATAAGGTTTTGAAAATAGGATTTGATATAAAAAGATTAGCAAAAAATTTTTTAGATAAAAAGATAAACCCAAAAAGCTTTTTTGATATTAAAATAGCAAGCTGGCTTTTGTCTTCTGGGGTAAGAAATTATGATCTTAGAAAAATTATTTTAAGTGAATTATCGTTAAATTTACATGATGATAAGCTAAAAAAGTTAGAAAGCTATTTTATATTTTTAGCAAAAGATAAATTAGAAGCAAAACTTAAAGAAAACAAACTTTTAGATCTTTTTTTTGATATAGAGATGCCAATAGTTTTTATATTAGCAGAGATGGAAAAAAACGGAATAAAAGCAGACACAAAAAAGCTTAAATCTCTTTCTTTGACTTTGGAAAAAATACTAAAACAAAAAGAGAAAAATATATATAAACTTGCAGGAGAGGAGTTTAATATAAATTCTCCTTCACAGCTTGGCCCAATTCTTTTTGACAAGTTAAAAATTCAAAAAAACCAGAAAGTTAAAAAAACAAAAACAGGATCATACGCAACTGGAGAACAAGAGCTTGAAAAATACAAAGACAATCACAAAATAGTAAAAGAAATTTTAGAATACAGGGAAATTTTTAAGCTAAAAACAACTTATGTTGATGCTTTGCCAAAGCTTGTAAATAAAAAAACCGGCAGGATACATACAACTTACAACCAAACAGCAACTTCAACAGGAAGGCTGTCTTCTTCTGACCCAAATTTGCAAAATATTCCTCAAAAAGGCGAGTTTTCCAAAGATATAAGAGAAGCCTTTTTGGCAGAAGAAGGCTTTAGTTTGGTTTCTTTTGACTATTCGCAAATAGAGTTAAGAATAGCGGCTCATCTTTCTTCTGATGAGAAAATGATAGAAATATTTAAAAAAGGAGGAGACTTTCATACAAAAACTGCAATGGAAATAAATGGAGTTTCTGAAAAAGATGTAACACCAAAAATGAGAAGAATGGCAAAAGTTTTAAATTTTGGCATACTTTTTGGAATGGGAGCAAAAGGATTTGCCGATGCGGCAGAGATAGAATACAAAGAAGCCAAAAGCTTTATTGAAGAGTATTTTAAAAAATTTTTAGGATTGAAAGAGTTTCTTGAAAAGTCAGTAAAAGATGCCGAAAAAACAGGTTATGTAAAAACAGAAACAGGAAGAAAAAGATGGCTTCCTGATATAAAAAGCAAAAATTGGATATTAAAAAACGCAGCAGAAAGAATGGCGCAAAACATGCCGATTCAAGGTTTGGAAGCGGACATATTAAAAATCGCAATGATAAATATTCAAGAAAATATAATAAAAGCGCAAAAAAATAATTTTGTAAAAATGATACTTCAAGTTCATGATGAGTTAGTTTTTGAGATAAAAGATGATATAATAGAGGGTATGCAACAAAATATAAAAAAAGAAATGGAAAATGCCTATAATTTGAAAGTTCCTTTGATTGTTGATGTTAGTCTTGGAAAAAATTGGGGCAGTATGCAAAAAATCTCATGAAAGAAAAACCTATTAAAAATACAAAAGTTAGAATAGCTCTTTGGAAGAGTTTTTTTGTTGTTGTTCTTGTTGCGGTGGTATTTAATTTTTTGTGGTTAATGCCAGAACTTAACAACATAAGAGATAGAATATATGACAACCAATCTGAAATAACAGAAAAAGTAGAGTCAGATTTAAGGTTTTTGCTTGTAAACAGGGCAAAAACGGTGATTGATGAATTGTCTATATTTCCTTTTGTAAAAGATATTTTGTTAAAAAAAGAAAACTTTGATAAGTCTCAAGTTTTTGATTTTTTAAGCAACAAAGATGATTTAGTTGAATTTTCTGTTATAGACTTAAACGGCAAAGAGCTTTTAAAAGTCAAAAACGGAGTTTTGCAAAATAAAAGCAATTTGTCAGTTGTTTTTAAAGAGCCGTTTTTTCAACAAACCCAAAAAAAAGGATTTTTTGTTGGGGTTGCCCATGATAAAAAAGGAAAAAATCACAATATGATAGCGGCAAAAAAGGTTTCTTTTTTTGATGGTGAAGGAGGAGTTGTGTATGTAAAGATGGATATGAAAAAGGAGGTTAAAGGCTATGCAAAAAGATTAAAAGATTTTGAAGGGGAGCTTGTTTATATAGTTGATGTGTTTGGTTTTGTTATAGATCATTACAATGAAAAACTTATAGGAAAGAATTTAATAAACATTCCAATAATAAAAGAAGCAGTAAACTCTTCTTCTTTTGACGATAATGAAGGTATAAAAGAGTTTCATGATGAGAACGAATATCTAAAGGCAGATGTTTACTACGACGATGACGGGAAAAAGATACAAGCAACAATAAGATTTTTGGATTATTTGGGGCTTGCTATTGTAACAGAAGAGCCTTATGATGTTGCTTGGGGACCTTGGAGAAATATATTTATCTTGTCTGTTTTGGGTATTTCAATTTTTGGAATAGTTGCTGTTTTGCTTATAAGAAATGGAATAGCTATGATACGGTTTTCTGAACAGCTAAAAAGGGAGAAAAAACAAACAGAAACTATAGTTTCAAATCTTGTCAGCGGGGTTATACTTTATGATACAGACTTTAAGATTATGCTTATAAACCCAAGGGCAAGAGAAATACTTGGCATAAAAAACGAAGATGTTCTTGGAAGAAAAATAACTCCTGGACTTGCAAAAAATTATCCGCAGTTTGATTCTTTGGTGAAGGTTTTATATCCTTCTCTTTCAGATAATGTAAGAAGAATTCCAACAGAAGAAGGAAAACCAAAAATAGTGGAGATGAGAATTACCCATCCTTATGATATGGATATTCAAGTGTTTACTGTTCCAATACATGATCATAACAAAAATGTAACAGGATATTTGAAAATAATAAGAGATGTTTCAAGGGAAAAAGCTATATCAAGAACAAAGTCTGAGTTTATATCTATAGCGGCTCACCAGCTAAGAACACCTCTTTCTGCAATTAAATGGATATTTAAGATGTTGCTTGACGGAGATGCAGGTAAGCTTACAGAGGAGCAAAAAGATCTTTTGCAAAAGGGTTATGACTCAAATGAGAGGATTATTCAGCTGGTAAATGATATGTTAAATGTGGCAAGGATAGAGGAAGGAAGGTTTGGTTATGAATTTTATTATATTGATATAGTTGAGCTTATAAATAAAGTTATATTAGAATACAAGCTTAAAGCAGAAGAAAAAAACATTGATCTTAAATTTATTAAGCCTTCTGGAAAGATAAATCCTGTAAAAATTGACCCTTCAAAAATAGAGTTAGTATTGCAAAATTTAATAGATAATGCTTTAAAATATACAAAAGAAGGAGGCAGTGTTGAGATTTCTTTGAAAAAAACAGATGATTATTTGCAAATAAGCGTAAAAGATACAGGGGTTGGAATACCAGAAAGCCAAAAAGAAAGGCTATTTTCTAAATTTTTCAGGGGCGAGAATGTTGTTAAAATGCAGACAGAAGGAACAGGGCTTGGGCTTTTTATAACAAAAAACATAGTCCTAAGGCATGGAGGCAAGATATGGGTTGATACAAAGGAAGGAGAAGGAACAACATTTACCTTTACAATTCCAAAAAAAGAGTCTTTAATACCAGAAAAAGAGAATAACTTTATTGATAGAATTTAATATGAAAAAATCAAAAAAAACAACAAAAAAAGAAAAAATAACAAAAGATATGACGATAGCTGATGTTGTAAAAAAATATCCTCAAACTATGGAGGTGTTTTTTGAGTATGGGCTTCATTGTGTGGGTTGTTTTGCGGCAGAATTTGATACTATAGAATCAGGAGCAAAAGTTCATAGCGTAAATGTAGAGCATCTGTTGCATGATTTAAATAAAAAAATAGAACAATGACAAGCATACTAGATGTTAAAAACTTAGCGGTAAAATACAACGACAAGTATGTGGTAAAAGGCGTTTCTTTTTTTTTGCAAAAGGGAAAGACGCTGGCAATTTTAGGGCCAAATGGAGCAGGAAAGTCAACAATATTTAAGGCAATTTTAGGTCTTGTTGATTATGAAGGGAAGATAAAATGGAACATAAAGCCAAAAATAGGGTTTGTTCCCCAAAGATTTGATTTTGACAGAACTGTTCCAATAACAACAAAAGAATTTATGCTTTTGCATTCTGCTTCCAGATCAAACTTTTGGTTTCCTAAAAAAAATGTTTTAGATGAAATAAAAAAATATCTAAAACTTGTTGGGGCAGACTGCCATTTAAATAAAAAAATAGGAGAACTATCTTCAGGCCAGTTTCAAAGGGTTTTAATAGCAAGAGCTATTTTTGGCAAGCCAAATGTGTTGCTTTTTGACGAGCCTACCGCAGATATTGATGTTGAAGGAGAAATGACAATATACCCTTTGATAAGCAAGCTTTCAAAGGAACTTGATTTTACTCCTATTTTAATATCTCATGATCTGAATATTGTTTATGAGTTTGCAGATAGTGTTATTTGTTTGAATAAAAAGATGATGTGTTTTGGTTCTCCAAGGTTTGTTCTTACTCCAGAACAACTAAATCAACTTTATGGAGAAGGGGTTGGATTTTATGTTCATCATAGCCATCACAAACTATAAAATATGAGTCTGGATATTATTTTTGTAAGTTTAATAGTTGCTGTTGCTTCTGCTATTTTAGGAGTTTTTATTATTTTGAAGAGATTAGCCTTGGTTTCTGATGTTTTGTCTCATGTTGCCTTGCCGGGAATGGCTTTGGCTTTGTTTTTTGGCGTAAATGTATTTTTGGGAGCATTTGCCGCGCTTTTGTTTGCTGTTTTAGGAATATATTTTTTAGAAAAAAAATCCAAGGCGTCTTTTGATGCAATAGTTGGAATTATGTTTACTATGTCTTTGGCTTTGGGTGCTGTGTTTTTCCCAGATAAAGAAGAGCTGTTGGATAGTTTATTTGGAAATATATATTCTATTTCTGCTGTTGATATTTATATAACCTATATTTTGGGAGGAACAATAATTGCGTTGACTATTTTGTTTTTCAGAAAAATTGCTCAAGTTACTTTTTCAAGCCAACTTGCCCAAAGCGAAGGTGTTTCTGTTGGCAGGGTAAACCTTTTGTTTTTGCTTTTGCTTGCTTTGGTTATAGCTTTAGGGATAAAAGTTGTGGGGACTTTGCTTGTTGGTGCGCTTACTATTATTCCAGTTTCAATAGCAAAAAATATTGCCGAAAATCTTCGCTTGATGGCTGTTTTGTCTTTGGTGTTTGCTGTTGTTATGGTGCTTTTGGGAGCTTTGGTTTCTTATATCTTTGGCATTGACCTTGGAGCTTCTATAATTTTATCTGGAGGAGTTTTGTTTTTGCTTTCTTTAATTAAAGTTAAATGATTATGTCTTTTTTATATTGGATTCCGGCTGTTTTTTGGGCCGGATTAATATTTTATCTGTCTTCTATTCCAAATCTTCAAAGTGGCTTGGAACAAGATTTTATTTTAAGGAAGCTTGCTCATGTTTTTGAGTATTTTGTTTTGGCTTTGTTGGTTGCTTTTGGAATTTTAAAAGGAAAAATAAATAACCTGACAAAAAAGAAAGCTATTACTATTTTTATTTTGACTTTTTTGTATGCTGTTTCTGATGAGATACATCAATCTTTTGTTCCAACAAGAAATGGAAGCTTTAAAGATGTGCTAATAGATTCTTTTGGCATATTACTTGCTGTTTTTGTGTTGTTTTATAAGTTTAAACTTGCTTCCCGAGCCAAAAATCAATAAAGTTGCAACTATTGCAAAATGGGGTATGTGGCCTATTAGTTCTTTTGGACCCATTATAAAAAGGGGAATGAAAAATATTGTTGCAGTTACCATTGCATTTATTCTGGTTACTATTCCCAAAACAAACACAAGACCCAAAAGCGCCTCAACAAATCCTGCAGATATTACAAAAAGGTAATCAGAGTACCACCAAACACCAAATATATTTTGCATAAAATTCCAAGGGTGGTCTTTTAAAAATGCAAGGGCGAGCTCGGGGCGGAGCAGTTTTTCTGTAAAGCCTAGTATTATAAGATCTACTCCTAAAAATATTCTAAGAATAGGAATAGAGTATTTTTCGTATGTTAAAAATATCTTATTGAAAAATGTTTTTGGATTTGAAAAGGCAAACATTTGCCTGCCAACGATAAGAAAAAATAAAGAAACCCCCAAAACCCAAAGCGCTTCTGCAGCTCCAATCGGATTTAATAAAAAAACAATTGCCCATAAAAAAAACAAAACAAAAGAAGCAGGTCTTGCAAAAGCACCCAAAACAAACAAAATTCCAATCAACGCTTGGACTATCAAAAGCAAGTTTGTAAAGATTCCAAAGTTATTTAAGTTATTTGAAAACAAAAAACCATTGTAAGATGCAAGCACAAAAAAAGCTCCTATTATTATTTGAAGCAAGCTGAATACGTATGGTTTTTTTGCGTTTAGCTTATAAAGAGTATCTTTTTTTGCTTTTGGCAGATATTTTTCTAATAGTATTCCAAAAGATATTATGGCCAAAGCAATAAAAAGCCAAGCGGCTTTGTACAGCGCTGCATTTTCGTTTAAATAGCTTTTTGGTTCAATTAAGTTTTCGTTAACAAACCACTTAACATGGGCATCTGCCCAAAGCGGCACTGCCAAAAAAAACAAAAAAATTGAGAAAAATATTTTTTTTAACATAAAGTTTAGTTGATTTATTTTATTATAACAAAAAACCCAAGCTTTAAACAAAGCTTGGGTTTTTTGTTGTGGGTAATTTATTTAACTTTTTGGACAATTTTTTCAAAAACTTTAGGGTGTTTTTCTGCTAAATCTGCCAGTATTTTTCTGTCTATTTTTATATTGTTTTTTGTTAGGCTTCCTATTAGTTTGCTGTATGTTGTTCCGTTAAGCCTTGCTCCCGCATTTATTTTTATATTCCATAATCTTCTAAAATCTCCCTTTTTCTTTTTTCTGTGGGCAAACATGTAGGACCAAGCATGCAGTGTCGCTTCTCTTACCTTTCCATACTTTGATTTCCTGCCCCATTTATATCCTTTGGCGTATTTTCTTAGATTTTTTCTTCTTTTGTTTGCTATTGTTCCTCTTTTTACTCTGGACATTTTGGTGTTTGATTAATTGTAAGATTAAACTTTCAATTTTTGCAAAATTTTTTTTGCATCAATTTTATGGATATTTTTTGTTGTGTGTTTTTTTCTTGTCTGGTTTCCTGTGGCTCTTGCATTGAAATGATCCTGGTTTGCCGCTCTTCTTATGATTTTTCTGTTACGGGTTATTTTCATTCTTTTTGTTATTGATTTTTTAGTTTTTCCTTTTTTGTGCATGGTTTTTATTTAGATAAAATAATTGTAAATCCGGAAGGCAAGCTTTTTATTGGTTGGTCTATTTTGTGTTCTTCTTCTATTTTGCTCAGAAAACTTTCAAATTTTTCTTTAGCAAAGTCTTTGTTTGCTCTTTCTCTTCCTTTTAAGAATATCTCAACTTTTACCTTATCTCCTTCTTTTAAAAATTCTTCAATTTTTTTTGCTTTTATCTTTGCGTCATGCTCTGATATGGAAAGCCCTATTTTTATTATTTTCATTTCAGAGCTTTTTTGTTTTGCTTTTTTCTCTTTTTTTGCTTTTTCTTGCTGGTAAAGATATTTTCCAAGATCTATTATTTTAACTACCGGAGGATTTGCGTCTTTTGCTATTTCTACAAGATCCAGTCCGGCTTTTTTTGCTAAACTTAAAGCTTCGTCTAGCTTTACAATACCTCTATTTTGCCCATTTTGGTCTATGAGCCTTACTTCGTTGTGTTTTATTTGCTCATTTGACCTTGGCTTTTTTTCTGTATTATGTTTTTTTGAATATGGCTTTCTGATCTTTTTGTCTTCTTACTTGTTATGTTTTGTGGAGATGGCGAGAGTTGAACTCGCGTCCAAAAAGCTTTTTAAAATACTTCTACAAGCTTAGCTTGTTTTGTTTTTCAGCTTTTTGCCTTAAAAACAAGCAAAACAAGCAAAAAGCCTATCTGCTACTTCTTTGCGCCAAATCGCAGATATTTGGCGCGCATCCTGAAAACACGACGCCTTATTCTGCTTATCAGGAGTGGGCAGATAAGACGGCAAGAGGTTTATTAAGCTCTTGCGAAAGCCAAAGATGCAAATGCGTTTGCAAATGCAGACTTTGCTTTTGAAAATAAGTTTGCACTTATTATATTTTTTGCAGTTTTACGAGATACAAAAGCTCGGCTTGCGTATTTTAAAAAGATCTTTTTGTCGAAGCCCGACATCCCCTTGTATTTTTTATTTGCCAGCAAAAATTATATCCTTTGTTCTTTTAAAATTCTTTGGGAAGCCCTTTTAAATTCCCTTTCTTTTATTTTTTCCCTTTTTTCAAACTTTTTCTTTGATTTTACAAGGGCGAATTCAAGCTTTATTAAGCGCCTCTTAGTATATACAGAAATAGGCACCAGTGTCAAGCCTTTTTGCGCAGTTTTTCCTATTAAATATTGGATTTCTTTTTTGTTCAAAAGCAGTTTTCTTGGTCTTTTTGGATCGTAATCTTTTGGAGTATTTTGCGCCTGATACGGGGATATTTGCGCGCCAATCCAAAATGGCTCTTGGTTTTTTATGGTTATGTAGGACCCTTTCATATTTAAAAGTCCGTTTTTTATGGCTTTTGCTTCAAAACCGCGCAATAAAATACCGGCTTCAAACTTTTCTAAAACCTCATAGTCAAAAAGCGCTTTTTTATTTTCTGCTAATTTTGGCATGTTTTTATGTTATAATACAAAAAAAATAAATACAACGGCCAGAAACAGCCTCTCCAAATTTTATTGTAGCTTGTTTAAAAAACAAAGCGGGTAATTTTACCCGCTTTGGAATATCTCTTTGTATGTTTTTCTTTTTTTGTTGTCGTTTTCTAGGTAAAATTCTTTTTTTTCTCCATCATATCCTACATCAAACTTTTTCCAGCCCTTTATCTCCATAAAGGCTGATCCTGCTTCTATCAAAGACAGGAACTTGCCAACGGAGAGTGCTATGTTATAAGCTTTTACCATGCTTTTTGTTCTTATAAAAACAGATATTTCGTACAATTCGTTTTGATCGTTTTGAACTTTCATCGTTGGGATCACAGAACAATACTTGTCTGTTCTCCTGAAAAATGTAATTGTTTTCTTAAACATTTTTTTTGCCATATTTTTATGGCAGACAACGGAAAGTCTTATCTTGGCATTTAAGCTCATTTTAACCTCCTTTTTCAGTGCGAGAACTTTTTTGAATATAAAATATATTTATTGTTATGTCAATAGTGTATTTGTAAGCTAAAGATGCTATAATTTATATTATTATATATAATAAAATATTAAGTATTTAAATTTTTAATTTTATGGATGAAAATTTTAGTAAATTTAATCAAGCAAATCCGCAGGGGTCCAAAGGCACAGATGAAGAGTCTTTGTTAAAAGAAAATTTAGATGAGTTCAGAAGCATAATTGATGAAAGCGGTTATGTAAATATGAAAGATTACGGAAGTGGTATGGATTTTAATGTTGTGCTTGATGTGGAAAGGCTGTACAAATCCATTATGAGCAGTCCAAAGCTAACAGATGAGGACAGAGAAGATATACAAAGAAGGTACGATATGGCAAGAGAATTTCTTGATAGAGTAGAGTCAAGATCAAGTTGGTAAATGAGAAACAAAGTAAAAAATATCATTTTAACTGCACTGCAAAACCTTCAAGAAAAAGAAGGTTTTTTGCCTTTTTCTGACTTTGATATAAAAAGACCAGAAAACGAAGAACATGGAGATTATTCGGCAAATGTGGCTTTAAAATCAGCAAAAAGCTTAAAGCAAAATCCAAGGGATATAGCAGAAACTATAAAAAAAGAGATTTTAAGCATAGACAAAGAAGGTATTTTTGAAAAAATTGAAATTGCCGGAGCTGGGTTTTTAAATTTTTTTTTATCAGACAGTTTTTTTTCAAAAAGCCTTAATGAGGCAATAGAAAAAAAAGATAAATTCGGGTCTTCCAATATAGGAAACAAAAAAAGAGTTTTGGTTGAATTTATTTCCGCAAACCCGACAGGAGAGCTTCATTTGGGGCATGGTCGCGGGGCGTTTTTTGGCGATGCGCTTTGTAATATTTTATCTTTTTTGGGTTATGAGGTAACAAGAGAGTTTTATGTAAACGATGCAAAAGCAAGCACTCAAATTCAAGAACTTGGAAAAACAGCCTTGGGAAAGGGGGAGGCTTACAAAACAGAAAAGCTTCAAGAAAAAATAGAAAAAATAAAAGATTTATTAAAAGATGCAAAAGATGAGGCAGAAGCCGGCAGTTTGCTTGCTAAAGAACTTTTAGAAGACATAAAAGATATTGTTGAAAATAAATTAAATATTAAGTTTGACAATTGGTTCTCAGAGCAAAAAGAACTTTATGACACAAAAAAAGTTGATCAGGTTTATGAGTTTTTAAAAAGCAAAGGGTTAATTTACGAAAAAGAAGGAGCGGAATGGATTGCGCTTTCAAGATACGAAGACTCAGAAGATAGAGTAATACTGCGAAGCGACCAGAAAAAAAGTCCAACCTATCTTTTGCCTGATATTGCTTATCATAAAAATAAAATTGAAAGAGGTTATGATAAGCTTATAAATATTTGGGGAGCGGATCACCAAGGGCATGTAAAAAGTATGCAGGCGGTTATGAAAATTTTTGGGTTTGAAAACAAACTAGATATTTTTATAACCCAAATGGTTAGTTTAAAAGAAGAAGGGGAAAAGTTTAAGCTTTCAAAAAGGAAAGGAAAAATAGTTTCTTTAAAATGGCTTGTTGATGAAGTTGGTTTGGATCCTGCAAGGTTTTTTTATCTTTTAAAGTCCATTGATACTCAAATGGAATTTGATATTTGCTTGGCAAAAGAACAGTCAGATAAAAATCCGGTTTTTTATGTCCAGTATGCCCATGCAAGAATAGCAAGCATATTTAAAAAGGCAGAAAAAGAAGGCTTTAGCCTTAGTGAGTCTTTGTTTGATATTTCTTTGTGTAAAAAAGAAGAAGAAAGAAAGCTTGCTTTTGAGGTGTTGAAGTTTCCAGAGATTGTAGAAGATATTTCTTTTTTGTATAATGTGCAAAATCTTGCGCATTATACTCTTAACTTGGCAAAAAAATTTCATTCTTTTTATAATTCCTGCAGAGTTTTGGGAAATGAAGATGAAAGTATAGATAAAAACAGGCTTTTGCTTGCAAAAGCAACAAAACAAACAATAAAAAACGCCCTTTCTCTTATGGGGGTTTCAGCTCCAGAAAAAATGTAAATTTTCCAGCATATTTTGTTTGTGCGGTGCTTCTTAAAAATGAATACTCTACTTTGAAATAATTCTTAATTTTTTAAAACGCCTTTAAAGTAAATAACATTTTCTAACAAATCTCTAATAACAAATCCAAAATAAAAAATTTTAAACAAAAAACTTATTTTCAAAACTTTCTTGAAAAAGGACAATCGTCTTTTTTTCAAGAAAGTTTTTTGAATAGTTTTGTGTATATGGTTTGTTTAGATGGTTTTTTGAATAAGAAAATTTAATGTTGCGCTCAATTATCCCTAGGATTATCCCTAGGACTAACCCTAGGGTTATCCCTAGGATTGTATTATAATCCCCAATATAAATTAAATAACTCTTTTAAAACAACTCCAACAAACCAAAACAATTAAAAATAACCAAAAC
>JALTWS010000017.1 GCA_027048495.1 Candidatus Azambacteria bacterium | reverse complement strand
CCTTAAAGGTATATTTAAAAATACTTTTTAATTTAATAAATTCAAAAATTATGTCTTAAAAAAATAAAATATAGTTAAGATTTTGCATAACATAAATAAGATTTTAAAATTATAACTTATAACCAAAATACACAAAATTTATAGCTCCTATTTACTCATATATCTTTTTGCAATCGCAAGTTAGATGAATATTTTTCCTTATTTGCTCTTACTAAAACTCTCACTCACCCAACTCACGATCGTGAGTTAAATGAGTGAAAAGCTTTTAAAAACAAACTGCTTATCCAACTCATAAGGACAAACTGCTCACCTAGCCAATAGAGGCAAAACACTCACCCAACTCACGATCGTGAGTTGGGTGAGTGAGAATATTCTCGTTTTATATGGAAATATTCTAGATAAGAAATATCCTATTTTTAGGTGAAAAATTTTGTTTTAGGTAGATTTGTGCAATACCTTTAAATAAAAATTATGAGATGTTAAAATATATTAAGTAATAAAAATGCTATGCAAAATCAAAACAACGAAGATTATTATGCAAAAGCCCTTGAAGAAAAAAGAGCAGAAGAGCAAAATGAAGAAATCGTTTTAGAAGCAGATTCTAATTTACCCAAAAAACCTGAAATACCTGTTTTGATGTTTTTGTTTGCAGCAATAAAAGATGTTTTGGATGTTGTTCTTACCATTTTTGCTGCTGTAAGCATTGGGCTGTTTGCTGTTTTTACTATTCCTGTTGGCTTTGTAATTTCACTTTTTTTTGCTGTGGTTATTGGTGTTTGGGTTTCACAAAAAGCAGGTATAATCCGTAAATTTCTATTTAAAAGAGTTATTATAAAAACAATTCTTTTTTTCTTTATTGGAATAATACCTTTGTTTAAAGTACTTCCTGAAGCAACTTTGCTTGTTTTGTTAACTTACCTAAACGAAGTAAGAATTGTAAACAAACTATATTCCAATAAAAATCAAGAAGAAGTTGAAATATAGATTCTTGTTTTTAGACTTATCAACATTTGGTTGTTAGTCTTTTTTTGTGCTATAATTTTAAGTGAATTTAATTAAAAATACATGAGAAAATATTTTGACTTTTCCCAAAACAAAGGAAGTATGATAATCCCGGTTGTTTTGCTTTTGGGAGTATTTATAGGAGGAGTTATTGTTTTGAAAACAAAAGGAATAGGCGCGCAAATTTTGACCGAAGGCAAAAAAATATTTGTACCGGTAGCATCTGACCCAGATGCTGATCCTGACAATGACGGATTAAAAAACTGGGAAGAAGAAATATACAAAACAGACAAAAGAGATCCTGACACAGACAAAGATGGATACCTTGACGGCGAAGAGGTTTTGTCCGGATATGACCCAACAAAACCCGCTCCAGACGATGCGCTTGAAGGAACAGACACATCTGTGCCAAGACCCCAACCAAAAAACCTAACAGAATTTTTGGCAAAAAGTATTGTTGAAAAAATATCTTCTGGAGAAATAAAGCCGATAGAAAACTCAGATACAGCCCCTGACTCTGTTTTGTTAAACAACGAGGAAATTTTAAATGATACTTTAATAAAAATAGCAGAAAAAGCTGAAGAAGAGTTTGTTTTGCCAATAGTGCCAGATTCTGAAATTAAAATATCAAACACAAAAACAACAAAAGAGCAGGCTATTGCATATATAACGAAAATTTCCCAAATTCTGGGAGAAGACAATGAATATTCCAAACTTCAAAAATCAGAGGCAGAAATAATCCAAGATACCATAATAACAAAAAATTACAAAGAAATAGAAACCGCTATAAATTTTTATGATACAAGCATAAAAAATATAAAAAACATTGAAGTTCCAAAAGATTTTACAGAGCTTCACAAAGAACAGATTGCAATATTTGAACTGACCAAAAAAATACTTGAGGCTATAAGAAACTTTGAAGAAGATCCGGCAACAGCAACAGCGGCGGCAAACAGCTATATAAAACTAAAAGATATAACAGAGAATTTTTCAAATAAGCTTTTAGAAAAAATAAACACATATTCTGAAAAATGATGTTTTCAAACAGTAAAATTTCAAAAATCGTATCTTCTCTGCTTGTTTTTGTGCTTGTTGTTAATTCCTTTTTGTTTATAGCGCTCTGGTCACCAAAACCAGCACAAGCGCAAATAGCAACAACAGAAGTAGCATCTGTACCTCAAACTATATGGAAAACAATAAAAACAGCATTTGATAAAGCAAAAGCGGCTGTTGACAAAGCGTTTCAAAAAGCGTCTTTGGCTTTTGATTCTTGGAGCAAGTCAGAAAAAATACTTGATCAAGTTTCATACTCGTTGCTTTACATAACAACAAGCATAATACTTCAAAAAATGACCCAAAACATAGTTACTTGGCTGGAAGGAGGAGCAAAAGGAACACCAAAGGTGCTACCCAACTTTGAAGATGAACTTAAAAATGCTGTTGATTTTGCTGCCGGTTCGGTTGTGGGAAGCTTGCTTGGTCTAAATGATGGAGAATTGTGTAACCCAAATTTTGTTAAAGTAACTTTATCCTTGGCGCTTGATCCTTTACAAGCGCCCACATTTGAAGAAAGATTCAAATGTTCTTTCACTGGAGGAATTCAAAACCTTAAAAGATTCCAAGAAGACTTTTCTAATGGAGGATGGAGAAGCTGGATAAGCTACACCAGAGGAACAAACAACAAATTATATCAAGCAATGGAAGCAAGCAGAGAGATAAGAAAAAGACAGCTTCAAAGGACAGAAGCAACAAAATCAAAAATAGCGACAAACAACGGTTTTGTATCCCAAGAAAACTGTATAATAACAAAACCAATATCAGCGGCAATAGAAGTAAGGTTTCAAGCTTCTGGAGGACCTGTTGTTGGTGGTGAAAAAACTTTTGGCAGAAGTGTGGTTGGCATGAATTTGGCTGATGTTATGTCAACTTACGGATATTCAAATGTAAATGACTTTAAGGCTTTTTGGGAAGCATCTGGCGGAGAATATAAATGTAGAGTAGAAACACCCGGCGCTGTAATATCTGAACTTGGAAAAAAAGTCATTACCGATCCACTAGATAACTTAAACAGAGCATTAACAGATACAATGTCTCAAATCGGATCAAAAGCCCCATCCTTTTTCCAACCTTATATAAACGCAATATCAACAGCGGCAATAAACTTACTTATTCAAAAAGAAAAAGGGCTTATCTCAGGAGCGCTTTCTGAAAAAAAGCCAAGAAGATACAAAAGGCAAAGTACAAAGGTGTTCAAGGATGCGTCTTCAACTCTTTTTGCATCAGAAGGAATGCTAGAGTCAGCAAAATCTTTAAGAGACACTCTTATGCAAACCGTGCTTAACTTTAGCCTGTTTACTGGAACATTAATATCAATATCAGAAAACAAAAGTATTTTGTGGGAACAACCTATACTTGTAAAAAATCTTATACAAGAGGGTTATATTTGGAGTGAAGGATTCAAAAGTGGAAATTATACAAATACAGGAAATATATGGATGGGACAACCTGACTACCCACAAGACCCTTCTGACCTTTCAACAAGATATTATGATGAAGATATAGCAGAAAGAGTGTCTTATGTTGTAAAAAATATAGACAATGACGAATCAAAAGGATATCCATTGCTTCCTGCTGCCGGAACATTCAAAACAGCGGCAAATATTTGTGGAGCGTTTACCCAAGATATTGAACCAGAAAGACAGGACTTGGCAAGACAACTATCAAAAGCAGTAGGATTTGTAGCGCTAGAAGATATACCAATTAATGAATCCTTAACATATTTCAAGGGAAGTATAGTACCTCTCTCCTTAAGCTCTCAACCAGGAGGATGGTTTTATATAGGAGGACAAAAAATAAGAGTTATAGCATTTAATGATAGTGATAGAGTTTATAAAGACGGAAGTAGATGGCCAGACAGGTATGTAAGACAAAATGCAACAACAGGAGAGGTAGTGACATTTATTGATACTTTGGGAAATGACGGCACTATATTTACAACATCAACATCATCTCCTGACATATTCAATGCTGACCTTGCCACAATAACACAAGACGATCCGAGAGTTTATTATGTAGACCCAAACGATTCAAACAACTCAAATAAAAAAGGTGATGTTTATTATATAAAAGGCAACAGAAACGAAATCAAACCAATAACAAGTGATATGGCTTATGGAGAGTTTTGGTTTGACGAAAACGAAGATGGATCTGATGATTTATCCACAACTATAAGGCCTTATCCTTATCCATCAGTTGGTCTATTTTTACCAGAATTCCCAAATCCACTTCCAACAGGCACGAATATAACACCCAATCCACTTTTTTCAAATATATTTACAGCAAAGGTGCTTTTATTAGATGGTACAGATGTCACAACAAAAAGCTCTAGCAAAAGAAGGCCCGGAGCAGTAGCTATAGCTTGTAATCCAGGATATTTTATGGCAGAAACAACTTGCACATACCTTGAAAAACAAAGATCTGGAGGAAACTGGAGTATTAAACCATCTGCTGTAAGAATATTTGGAGGAACAAAATATTGTACAGCTGCATCTCCTGCTATTGGTAAAGATGAAAAAGTCCAAGTTATGTGTACAAAAACACCCCCATCTACAGAGCTTGTTGATTCAATAGGCATCCCAGCTTACATATCAGATGTTGACTATCAGATAAAATTTTTCAGTCCAACATACGAAGGGGCAACAGCGCTTATCTCAAACAAAAGAAGAATAATTGAATATGATGACTTCAGAGATCCTGTCACAAACAAACCGATAACAATGATTAGCGCAACATCAACTCTAGACAATGTAAACCCATACAAAATGGGCATGCTTGAGTTTTATCCGGAAATAAATGAAATGACAAACAAGTTTATGCAAAAAATAAGAGTGTTGGTAGGATACCCAAAATATGGAAACCTAACAAAAGGATTTCCAAATGAAGGAGAAAATGTAAATACAGACAAGTTTTATCTTTCATCTTTGGCAAGCCAAATTGGAGAAATACCAGATGATGATCCCGGATACACATCTGTGAGCGATGTTTTGGAAAGATATAACAAGCTTTCTGAGCTTTATCAAACATTGTTTTCTGGAGTTTCAAGCGAAAATACACTTGAGGGTCTTGATCCAAAATTTGAAATATTGACTCCAGAAGAATCAAACATAAAGATTGCCTTGATAGGACAAAGATGCCCTTCAACTCCTCCATTGCAAGAAGATCTTTCAGATCCGCTAAAAAGCTCATCTATTGACTTAATAGAAGGATGCGGATTCATAGAACAAATAAACGAACTTGGAGCTCCAGAAAAGGTGTACAACATGGGAAAGAGGTTTATGTTCAAAAAAGACAACATAACAGGATTTGCCACAAACCCGTTTGTTGGAGGAAATAACGCGGCAAGCAGTGTTTTGGCAGGGCTTTTAAACTTGGATGAGATGACACAACAGCTAAGAACACTGCCACCAGACACAAACATAATAAAACTGATAAGAATAAGACAAATCCTTGAACAGCTTCAAGTTGCCCCACAGCCAATAACAGCTTACGGAAAAACAAGATCAGACGATGTTACAGTAACACCAAGACCTTTGTTTGGTGTTGATTTAGTGCAAGTTAGCTTAAGAAACTATCCGGAAATAGAGAGGTTTTTGAACGAAACCACAACAACATTTGATCCTGTGTCGGGCAAAAAGATACCGGGCTTCAAAGAACTTGACGGCTCAATAACCCCTTATGTGAAAATAGACAAGCTTATAGAGCTTTACGGATTTTCTCCAGATCAGACAAGAGAAGCTTATGCAAAAATAAGCGCAGATTTGGAAAATGTCCTTCCAGATATAGTAATTCAAATACAAGATAAATTAAAAGAAGTGTTTTTAAAGAGAGTTGAAAGAGAGCTTGAAAAAGCAAAAAAAGAAGCAACGGAAAGAATAGTTGACTTTATACATTTTGCAAGAGATTTAAATCCAAGCGTGCAAGTTCAAGTTCCAAAAGGATTTGGAGGAATATCCGTAAGCAGTTCAATAGATATGCAAATTGGACCAGATAAAAACAGTGACATTATAAGAGTTATAACCTCTGTTGCAGAAACAGATGATCTTGCTGTATCAGCTCCTTATGATAACTGCCTAAATCTACAGGGAGAAAAAATAAATGATCCTGACAAAAACAATAACAATGTAAATTGTGAAGACGAAGATGAATTTAAATTAAAAGGATTTAAAGTTGATTTGTGGAATAAGCTCTCAGAAGCCTCTGGAAGTCCGTTATATTTAGACGAAACAGCAAATATAAACCAAGAAGAAGCATTAGAAAAAATAGCTATAAGAAAAGCTATTATGGCAGGAATAAGGCAAAAAATAAAAGATTTTTATGAAATTATGGGAAAAGATACTGGCACATTTGAATTTGAAAGATTTATAGGATATTACAAATTACTGCCTTACAAAGATACACATACTTTAAACAATGATGGACATGACGGTTCAGAAAATCATGTTCATATTTCTGGAAATTATCCTCAAAGCGACGGAACTGTTAAAGACGGTTGGGACACATTAATAGAAAAAGGACTGCAGGATGTATATGTTTTGTACACAGGATATTACAATGAAAAATTAGGAAAAAGCTCTCCGGGAACAATTTTAAACAGCACAGGAAAAAGCATAAATAACGATGTAAGAACAACAATAAAAAAGATGTCAGAAGACTTTTCTTTACTTCAAAAAGAAATTGATAAAATAAGATCTGAATTTGCAGACAACTCTCAAACAAGCATATTTTCCTTAAAAGAAAACTTAAAAGATTTAAATTCAGACTTTTCTGTAATGTCAGAAAGCTATGTTAAAGCACTTGCTTGTGTAAGAGATGGAGAGCTGGATGGAGGTAGTGGAAATATGGTTTTGGTGTCTGCTGCTCTTGGTGGAGCAGCTGGAGCAGGAATTGCAGGACTTGCAATTGGAGGGCCTATAGGTCTTGCCGCTGGATTTTTAATAGGAGGCTGGCTTGCAAAGAAAAAGAAAAAGAAGTTAAAAAGAAAAGCAAGAAAAATAGCAAACAGATGCGGATCTGCAGCAACAGACTACAACAAAGCGCTTGTTAGTGTAGCAAACAATTTTATTTGCGGATTATAATTTAAAATGTTTTTAAAAACAAAAAAAGCAAAGTACATAGCGTTTGTTTTGGTGGCGTTTTTGGTAACACCAAGTATTTCTTTTGCGTGGTTTCACTTGGATGTATTTAATTATATTTTAACAGCTGCTTTGGAAATAGAAAGCGGACTTTTAGCATATATAGCAACCTATACTGACTATATGATACAGCCTCAACCTATAATAGACGCCCCGATGGTTCAAAAAGGATGGACAATAACAAGAGACTTTGCAAATATGTTTTTTATCATTATCCTGCTTGCTATAGCGTTAAGCTTTATACTGTTTCCAAGATTTCAAATAAAAAGATCTTTGCCTATACTTTTGGTAGTGGCTTTATTGATAAACTTTAGCCTTCCTATAGCAGGAGTATTTTTGGATTTTGCAAATGTTATAACCAACTTCTTTTTGACAGAAATAACAAAAAGCGGGGCAAGCGTATCAGAAATAATAGCAAACAACCTAAACATACAAAATATCTACAATATAGAACTTGCAGATGCAGCCAAACAAGATTTGAAAAAAAATTTAGATGCAGAAATTTTCAAAACGTCTTTGTTTGCTGTTTTTTATATGCTTGTTCTTATATTTATATATCTTGCTTTGTTTGTTATGTTTCTTATAAGAAACATATATCTTTATGTTTTGCTTATTTTGTTGCCTCTTGCGCTTGTAGTTTATATTTTACCAGCAGGAAGAAAGTACTTTTCACAATGGTCTGGTAAATTTATTCAATGGACATTTTTTGCTCCGCTTGCCGCGTTTTTTATATACCTTTCTTTATTATCTTTAAAGCAGGTTACCATAACACAAAAAGAGGCATTATCACAGGGACTGGAAGGAAATATGATACCAAATGTATCAGATATTTATAATTATATAGTTGTGATAGCCTTGCTTATGATGTCTTTGTTTGCGGCAAATTCGCTTGGAATAAAAACAGCAGGAACATCAATAAATTTAATTAAAAAAGGAAGCAGAACAATAGCAGGAGGCGTTGGAAGAGGAGGAAAAACTCTTGCAGGAATGGCAGCAAGACAAGCAAAAATACCAGAAGCAATGGGAGGATTGGCAAAAGCAACAAAGTTTGTTCCAGCATGGATGGGAGGAGCATATGCAACAAGGAAATTAACAGGAGGAGCTGCAACAATAAGAGCAGGCAAAGCAAAAAGGGCTGAACTTACAGAGCCAGAAAGAAAAATGGCAGAAAAAATGTCTGATGTAGAGCTTGAAACAACAATGAAAGCAGGAGGTCCAATGGCTCATGAATATGCTGCTATTTTAGCAAGAAGAGGAAAATTAAAAGAAGCCTATGTAGGAGAAATGTATAAAAAAGCCAAAAAGTTTAACAGTGAAGATGCTATGAAAGCAATAATTAAAGCGGCGCCACATGAAATTGAAAAAATAAAAGAAGAAGAAATAAACAAAATGCAAGAAGAAGAACTTTTCAAAGAATATAAAACAAGAGACAAAGCAAAAGCCAAGACCATTGCAAGTAAAAAAATTTGGGGAAGTATAAAACCCTCCGATATTGAAAAACTACCAGAAGAATATTTTGAGGGATCAAAAGGAGAACAATATTTAGAAAAAATGCTTGAGAATGAAGCGCTAACGGCAGAACATCTAAAAGCTGCCGCAAGATCAGGTAATAAAGAAATTATAAAAGCTTTCAGAGAATTGCGCAAAAGAGGTGTGGTTGCAATGCTTAGTTTAAAAATGGACAATTGGGCAGAAAGTGATGCGGCAAAAGGCCTTGGAATTTAATTAAACAACTATGATTGATATACCACAAGACAAAGCATTAAAAAGATTTCAAATATTATCAGATGCTTTGCAAGATGCTATTTTTTCTGAAAAAACATCAGCGTCTATTAAAAAAGCAGCTGTTCTTGGAAACATAGAAGACAAAGCATCTGATTTAGGAAAAATAACCGGCTATGTTCTGCTTGGTTTTTTAAATCCCATAAATTTACCAAAAGAAATAGAAAAAGAATTCAATGTTTCAGAAGAAACAGCAAATCAAATATACAATATGCTTGATGCAGAAATCTTTTCTTTAGTTGAGCCAGATCTAAGAAAATTGTATCCACCGACAATAAAAACTCCTACTGTTTTGTCAAAAGGTTTTGTAAACACAGAACAAAAAGACAAACACACTTCTGAAGGTCCGACAGAATTTGAAAAAAGGTTCCTGAAGAAAAAAATTGAACAAAAAAACCAACAACAAGAAATACAAGAGAAAAAAGAAGAAAAACCAAAAAAAACGGAAAGATATGTTGTTGACATACCAGAAAAATTCAAGACAGAAAAAAGCGAAGACAAAAAAATAACTCCAACTGAAAAAATAATGCAAAAACCAATAACAAAACCAGAAAAAACAGAACATCAAAATACAACAATCAAGCAAACAGAACCAAAATTAAAAAAAGAGCCTATTTTAAAATCAAAAATAGAAGCAGAAAAAGAAGAAGAAAGCATTCCAGATATAAAGCCGGTTGTCCCACTGCCAACATTTATGAAGTCACAATTTCAGCCTCGCTCGTTAAATGAACATAAAAAAAGCGCTTATCAAGAAGATGTTCCTGAAGAAGAATTAAAATCTAAATTTAAAACAGACTTGCCAAAAAAAGCTCCAAAATTAAAAGGAAATGTAATAGACCTTAGAGATTTGTAATTATGAAACAGTTCCAAGTTCCACAATTTATAGATGTTGAAGATAGAATTTTGGGATTTATAACAATGCGCCAGTTTTTTATAATGCTAATACCAATTGGCGCTGGAATTTTGTTTTATTTTGTTTTAGACCTTTGGCTTGCTATAATACTTTTTATACCAATCTTTGCTATTGCCTGTGTGTTTGCTTTTGTTAAGCCAAATGGTTTAAGGTTTTCAAGATTTCTAGCATCTTTTTTAAGTTACACATTCAAGCCAAGGCTTTATGTATGGAAACAACAAAACAGCTTAAACAAACTGGATCTTGGAGATATTTCCAACAACAAAGAAAAAGATGCCAAACTTTCAAAAGGATTAAAAGCTAAAAAGGGAGAGTTGGAAACCGGAAGCAAAATAACAGAAGAAGATATACAAAATATAGCATCAGAAAGCGAATATTTAGATGAAATATTAAATGAATAAAAATGCCTATTAACGCTCAAGCAACCCAACAACTTGTAGATATAGAAACTATAAGAGACGGTGTGGTTATATTAAAAACCGGCGAGCTTCGCGCCGTGCTTATGTGCTCTTCCATAAATTTAGCGCTCAAATCACAAGATGAACAAGACGCGCTTATTTACCAATATCAGAATTTTCTAAACGGACTTGATTTTCCTTTGCAGTTTGTTGTCCATTCAAGAAAGCTTGATATAACAGACTATATAGAAGATATAAAAGAATATTTAAAAAACCAAAAAAACGAACTTTTAAGAATACAAACAGAGGAATACATAGAGTTTATAGAAAGTTTTGTGGGAATGCAAAACATAATGGCAAAAACGTTTTATGCTGTTGTGCCATTTTCCCCAAAAGAAGACAAAAAAAAGGGTTTTTTTGACAAGTTGTTTGCTCCAAAAACAGCGTCTTTTATTAAAATGTCAGCAGAAGAATTTACAAAATACAAAAACCAACTATGGCAAAGAGTAGATAATGTAATAGCAGGACTAAGAACCGTAGGAATAAGATCAGAACCGCTTGATGATGAAGAGCTAAAAGAGCTGTTTTTCAACATTTACAATCCGGGAGAGCCCGGAAAAGAGGTTATTCATAAAGTTCAAAGCTAAAAATGGCACAAGAAAAACAAAATTTGCAAATAAATATACCGCAACCATCGGAACCTTCCGGGTTCAAAGATATTGTTGCGCCTTCTGCTGTTCAAATTGAAAGCAGATATATACAACTTGGAGATAAATTTTTAAAAACTCTGTTTTTGTATTCTTATCCAAGATACCTAAACACAAACTGGTTTTCTCCGGTTATAAACCTAGACCGATTTTTTGATATTGCTATACACTTTCATCCGATAGACACGGCAATCATAATGAAAAAACTAAACAGAAAAGTAACATCTGTTGAAGCGCAACTAAATGAAAGAGCCGCAAAAGGGCTTATAAGAGATCCGATTTTAGAAACTGCTTTACATGACTTGGAACAGCTAAGAGATTCTCTGCAACAGGCAACTCAAAAGCTATTTAAAGTAGGGGTTTATATAACAATAATAGAAAATAGCATAGAAGAGCTAAACAAAGCAGAAAGCGAGATAAGAGGAATTTTGGACGCAAGAATGGTCCTTACAAAAAATGCCAACTTTCAACAAGATATAGGATTTATGTCAACGCTTCCTTTGGGAAGAGACCGTTTGGAAATAAATTCAAATTTAAATACAGGGCCAGCATCAACTCTTTTTCCTTTTGTGTCAGCTGACCTTACATCAAACAAAGGAATTTTATACGGAATAAACAGGCACAACAACAGCCTAATACTTTTTGACAGATTTTCTTTGGAAAATGCAAATTCAGTAATATTTGCAAAATCAGGATCAGGAAAAAGCTACACTGCAAAGTTAGAAGTTTTAAGGTCTATGATGACAGGAACGGAAGTTATAATAATAGACCCTGAAAATGAATATAAGTATCTGGCAGAAACAGTAGGTGGTTCGTTTTTTAAAGTATCACTTAACTCACCAAACCACATAAACCCGTTTGATCTTCCAAGACCAATAGAAGGAGAATCCCAAGCTGATGTTTTAAGGTCCAACATAATAAACTTAGTAGGACTTATGAGACTTATGCTTGGAGATCTAAATCCCGAGGAAGATGCAATAATAGACAGAGCGCTTGCAGAAACATACGCGTCAAGAGATATAACTCCAGATGTTGACTTTTCAAACGCTACTCCTCCAACTTTATCTGACTTTCAATCTATACTTGAAAACATGGAAGGAGCGTCATCTTTGGCAAAAAGACTTGAAAAATACACAAAAGGCTCCTACGCTGGTTTTTTAAACAACCAAACAAACATAGACATGACAAACAAGCTGATAGTATTTTCCATAAGAGATATGGAAACAGAACTAAGGCCAATAGCTATGTATCTTATTATAAGATACGTTTGGAATGTTATAAGGTCTGAACTTAAAAAAAGAATTTTGCTTGTTGATGAGGCATGGGTGATGATGCAACATGAAGATGCGGCTTCATTTTTGTATGGAATAGCAAAAAGATGCAGAAAATACTATCTTGGGCTTACAACTATAACCCAAGATGTAAACGATTTTTTAAACTCAAAATATGGAAAGGCAATATTGACCAACTCTTCTTTGCAGCTTCTTTTGAAGCAGTCTCCCGCAACCATAGACACGGTAAAAGAAGCATTTAACCTTTCAGAGGAAGAAAAATATCTTCTTTTGGAATGTGGAGTAGGAGAAGGAATATTTTTTGCCGGACTTAAACACGCCGCAATAAAGGTTATAGCTTCCTACACGGAAGATCAGATAATAACATCAAATCCAGAACAAATACTGCAAAGAGAAAGAGAACAGCAAGAAATGTCAGATATTGAGAATGAATAAAAATAAATGGTATAATTATAACAATGATAAAATACCCTACAGCAAAAAATTTTTTAGTGTTGCTTTTGGTCTTGGGCATCTTTCCTTTTGTTTCTTTTGCTCAAAAAAATGGATCTGTTATTGTAAATGACCAAGAAAATGAAGCAGATTTAATACAAGAAGTGGAAGATGCTTTGTCCGCTCCTTTGGTTGAACTTGATGTTTCTTTTACAGGAAGAATAGGGCAAAAAGCCACTGTAAAAGCATTTACCTCTAATATAAATGAAGCAGAAGTAGAATTTTTTTGGTATCTTGACGATATTTTTGACCAAAAACAATCCGGCAAAGCAAAAACAGAATACTCTTTTCAGGCAAGAAGAGAAAACCATGTAGTAAGGCTTGCTATAATGAAAGACCAAAAAATAATTGCAGAAAACTCTATATTGGTAAGTTCGTACAATGTTTCTTTGGTTTGGCAAGCAGATACATATGTCCCTCCAGATTATAAAGGAAAGGCACTACCAACAAGAGAAAGCAAAGTAACAGTATCTGCAATACCAGAAATATTAAAATATAGCCCGCAAGATTTAATATATACTTGGTATATAGATGGAGATCCTGTAGCAAGAAAAATTCCCGGAGAAGATAGTTTCTCTTTTGTCATAACAAAAAACACAAATTTAATTGTTGTTACAGTAGAAGTATTTAACCCTTCAAGGTCAATTGTTGTTCGACAATCAACTTCAATACCAGTAGTCAGACCATCTGTTGTTACTTATTACCAAAAATCGGAAGACTACTCTGAAATAGCAACAGATCAAATATATATATCTCCCGGAGACGATATAAATATAACAGCAAAACCTTTTAATTTTCAAATACAAAAAATTTCAGACCTTGAATATAAATGGAGTTTTTTTGATCAAAACATAACAGGAGAAAAAGCAAATCCAAACAAGCTAAAACTGCTTATAAAAAAAGATTCTGGTTATGGAAAAAGAAATCTTGACTTGGTTGTTTCAAATAAATTGTTTTATAAAGAAAACGCATTTTATTCAATGCTTGTAAATATAACGCAATGAAATTTAAGTCTTTAACATTTTTAATATTGCTTTTTGTGGCTTTCTTTTTGTTTGTTCCAACCAAAAAAACAAACGCTGTTTTTCATGTAGATCAAAACAATGAAAAAACAGCTGTTTTTGAAGTGGGAATACCCGGACAAATAGAGAAAAATACGCCGTACAAAAATGTTAGCCTTGAAAACTATATAAACTTTATATATATGTTTATGATAGGACTTGTTGGAATTGCCGGATTTGCCTCTTTGGTTTGGTATGGAATAATATGGATATACTCTGGAATTTCTGAAAAAAAGTCAGAGGCATCAGAAGGCATTAAAAACACATTAATAGGCATAGCGCTTGCGCTAAGCTCTTGGGTTATATTAAACACTATAAATCCAGACCTTGTAAGAATAAAAGCGCCTTCTTTGGAAACTCCAAATTTAAGAGAAGCAACTGGATTAAAATATGGAGGAGATTTTAGAACACCTCCATATGAAAGATTTGCTGGAAGATTCTATCTTGACTATCAAGAAGTTAGTCTAAATCAAAATAGCAAAATATGGAGAACCAGAGAATTTTTTTCACTCAAAGAATGCAACGAAGAAAGATCGATAATGGAAACAGCAACATTTTCAACAAATAACATAAAAAAATACACAAATATATCTCCATGTAAGGAAGGTGACATAAAAAGCCAAAAATATTACTATGAAATGGCTGTTCTGAACCAATCTGGGGGAGAATATTCAACTGAAGAATCATGCCAACAAAATACATCTACTCTTTTGGACAAATTTGCAAACCAAAATATTGCAACTACAGGATGTATAAAAAACAGCGCTGGCAGATACGAAATGAAATACGGAAAAATAGAACAAATTTCTTTTCCTTCCCAGCAAGCATGTGAAAGAAGCAGGCCGTCATCAATAAATCCAAACGAGATATATGTTTCAAATTGTATTCCTTATTAATAAAAAAGTATGAAAAAATCAACAAAAATATTTTTAATAATATCGTTGCTAATTTTGGTAGCAGGGCTTGTGTTTTTGTATTACTTTTTAGCAAAACCTGAACAAAAAGAGCAAAAACCAATCCAAAAAAAGCCTGCTCCAACAGAACAAATAGAAACAGAAGAAAAAAGAAAGCTTATTCAAATTACAGACAGATACTTAACTGCGCCTTTTATAGATGAAAAAAACAATAAAATAAGATATATAGCAAAAAGCAACGGACTGCTTTATGAAACAGATCTGGAAGGTAAAAACGAATCAAAAATACCGTTTGTTGGACTTGGCGGGCTGGTTAAAACAATTTGGTCAGACAGCGGAGATAAATTTATAAACATATACTCTGACGCTTTTGGTATAAAAAGATTTTTTTACGATCTTAAATCAAAAAAAACAGAGCCTTTAAACAAAAATATCACTTGGGTAGCGTATATGCCAAAAACAGACAAGTTGGCATACCACTACTATGACTCTTTTCAAAATATAAACTCAATAGCAATATCTGATCCTGACGGAAAAAATGCAAAAAGCATATTAAACACAAGGCTAAAAGATGTAAGGCTTCGCTGGATAAACGAAGAAAAAATATCAATATCAACCGCACCATCCGGACTTGCGCAAAACATTTTGTATTATACAGATATAAACAATCCAAAAATGATAAAAGTATTAAGTGATATATACGGTCTCACCTACAAGTGGTCAGAAAATGGATCAAAAATAATATTTTCTCAAACAGATGAGAAAGGAAAAAATTTAAAATTAATGTCTGCTAACGGCTCAGGGCTTAACATAACAGATTTAAAAACAAAAACTCTGCCAGAAAAATGCGTATTTTTGTCTGATAACATAAATGTCATTTGCGCAGAACCACAAGAAATACCGCAAGAAGCGATAATGCCAGATGACTATTACAAAAAGCTAGTAATAACAAACGACACTTTGTGGAAAATAAACACAGAAACATCAAAAAAAGATATGCTTTATAGCTTTGCAGAAGATATAAACTTTGATGTTTCCGAACTCTATTTAACAAAAGACGAAAAGTATTTGTATTTTATAAATAGGACTAACGGATTTTTGTACAGGCTTGAGTTGTAAAAATTTTTAACACTATCAAAATACCTAAAAAAAAGAAAAAAACCAAAGAAAGATCGTTTTTCCAAAAAGGAGTATCCACCAAACCGTGAATCAAAAAATACACAAAAAATCCTCCGGCCAAAAAGGCAATTTTTTTATCAGTATTATTTTTTGCAAGAAGAAATACCGACCTAAAAGACCAAAAGATCAAAACTAAAAACCCCAAAAAACCTAAAATTCCTGTTTGTATCCAAAACGCTAAAAATATATTGTGTGGATAAGGAACTGCCCATTCAAGGTAAGGAGTCTTAAACTTGCTTTGGTAATCCAAATAATATTTTTGAAACATTCCCGGCCCAATTCCTAAAATATAATTGTCTTTTAATATTTCATAAGAAGCTTTCCATATCATAACCCGCGAAGCAAAAGACGATCTATCATCTTCAAAAAACTCCAAAATAGCGTCTTTTTCTGCAAACAAAAAAGAAAAAGACAAAACTGCCACAAAAAGTAAAAAAAGAACCTTCCTGCTAAAACTTATTTTTGAAAAAATCAAAGCAAGCAAAAAAACAAAAGCAAGAGCAAAAAAAGCTCCAAAAGAATCTGTCAGAAAAAACACAGACAACAAAAAAGAATAAAAAAAGACCAAAACAAAAAGATATTTTCTTTGAGCTTCTCTTAAAAGAGAAAACCAAACCAACAAAACAGGAGCAAGGCTCATTGCAAGAAAGTTGGGAGAATTAAATATTCCTTGCAACCTTCCGTCATAAGTTAATTTTCCAAAAACAAAATAAAAAAAAGAAGCCAAAGCAACAAAAAAACCAGAAGCTGCAAAAACAACTAATACAGCTTTAAGCATTCTTTTGTTTTTTATGTTAAAAACAAAAAGAAGCAAAAATAAAAAAGCATCAAAAAAATAAGCTTTAAAAAGCCCAAAACTAACCCTTAAATTTTCAGAATAAAAAGAGGAAACCAAAGCGCCAAAAAAAAGCAACAACAAACCAAAAACCAATATCTTTTCAGAAGACAAAATTTCTTTTGCTGTTTTTAAAATAGTCTTTCTTTTTTCTTTAAAAAACAAAGAAATACACCATAAAAAAAATACAAAATATATTAAAACCTCAACAAAAGTTGTGGGAATTGAAAAAACAGAAAACCTAACAAGATACAAAGGAAAAGAAAAAATAATAAGTAAAACTCCTAAGTATATTAAATTGTTCAAAACGCTAACCATGCTTTATTATAACATTTTTTGCTCTATGTTTTTTAAAACCACGCTCAAAGCAAGCAAAAAAAGCAAGGAAATAAAGACCGGAACAGAAAAAATGGAAGTTTCAAAAAAGCTGTGTGTTAAAAACCAAACCAAACTGAAGGCTATGCCAATTTTTAAAAAGTCTTCTTTTTCGTTTTTTAATTTAAGGCTTTTAAATACGCTTAAAAAAACAAAAACAAACAACAAAAGCCCCACCAAACCAAGCTCAGACAAAATATCAAGATATGTATTGTGCGCGTTTATTGGAGATTTGATAGATGCTAAAGGATCAAAAAACACCGGCAAAGCACCAAGTCCAACCCCAAAAACAGGATTTTCCAAAAAAATCAAAAACGCTGTTTTCCATATATAAAGCCTTCCTTGGTTTGATGTGTCAGCAAAAGAAAAAGAAGATAAAAACCTTTCTCCAAACACTGTGTTTAAAAACCCAAAAGACAAAATAACAAAAACAATCAAAAACCCAACTATCTGTCCTTTTGAGAATCTGATTTTAAAATGTTTAAGCAAAAAAGCAAAAAAGAAAAACAAAGAAACAAAAAGACCAAGATAACCGCCTCTGGAAAAAGTAAACAAAAGGGCAAACAGCATTAAAAATATCCCCGCCAAAAATAGTTTGCTTTTTTTGTGGTAAAAATAAAACCCAAAAGAAAAAGGAATTAAAATGCCAAGATACAAAGCAAATGTATGCGGATCAGGAAAAAACGATATCGCCCTGAAAAAATCTTTTCCTGCTATGTTTACAAACCAGCTTTGGTTTTGAATAACAACAGAACCAAAATTTTGGCCATAAAAAAATAAAGCAACTTTGTATGCCCAGAAGTTATAAATTTTATCCAAACTGAAAAAAAACTGGCTTAAAAACTGAACCACCCCGACAAAAGAAGCCAAAAAACCGCCATAAATAAACCATTTAGATATTTTTTTAATTTTTTCCTCTGTATTTAAAAAATAAACAACAAAAAAATAAAACGGAATTAAGCTTGCAAAAAACAAAGACTTTCTGACGC
>JALTWS010000016.1 GCA_027048495.1 Candidatus Azambacteria bacterium | reverse complement strand
CTATTAGGAATTATTTAAATAAAATAGGATTTATAAAATTACAAAATTCTGTTTTTGTTTATCCTTTGGATTGTTTTGATATTTTGTCTAAAATAGTAGAAGTTTATAATGTTCAAGATTTTATTCATTTTATAGTTGCTGACTCTATAGATAAAGAGGATAAGTTCAAAGACTACTTCAAGGGCATAATTGCATAAAATCTTTAAAATTATACTTATACAAAACAGAAGACAAGTTAAAAAAATTACTCAATATTTTTCCTTACTCACCTAACTCACGATCGTGAGTTAGGTGAGTAAAAGATTTAAAAAGTAAACTCACTCACCCAACTCACGATCGTGAGTTGGGTGAGTGAAGATGTAGGGGGAGGTATAAAAAGAAATACTGGAGCATGAAAGAGAATTTATGTGAATTCACTTCAAAATTTATATTTTGGATAGGTTTGTGTAGATTTTTGTCTCTTTTTTAAAAACATGTTAAAATAGGTTTGTATGAATGAGATATTGCCAGCAATAATATCTAAAGACTCAGACGAGCTTCAAGAAAAGTTAGACAAGGTGGACGGAGTGGCCGGTTGGGTTCAAATAGATATCATGGACGGGGTTTTTGTTCCTCCAGTTACTTGGTCTTGTCCTGATGATTTGGACCAAATAAAGACCGATTTGCATCTTGAGATGCATTTTATGGTTCAAAATCCCGAAGATCAGATAGAAAGCTGGTTGCATAAAAAAGTTAAAAGGATATTGGTTCACGAAGAGTCAACAGATCATAATAATATTTTTAAAATAATAGACACGGTAAAATCTGCCGGCATTGAAGTTGGCTTGGTTTTAAAAATAGAAACACAAATTTCGGTTTTGGAGGGATTTATAGACAAAATTGATGCGGTTCAGCTTATGAGCATAGACAAGATAGGATATTACGGGCAGACTTTTGATGCAAGGGTTATCCCCAAAATATTGTCTTTGCGGGAAAAATTTCCTTCTGTTAAGATAGAAGTGGACGGAGGGATAAATTTTGAATCTGCAAAGGAGGTCCTGAAGGCTGGGGCAGACAGACTTGCCATAGGAAGTTCAATTTTTAAAAGCGAAAATATAAAAGAAACTATTAAAAAATTTCAAAGTTTATAAAAATATGCATATTCACGACCAAAAAGTAAAAGAACTGGAAGAGAAGGCAAATGAAATTAGAAAATCAATAATAGAGATGTTACTTGAGGCAGGATCTGGGCATACTGCAGGATCTTTGGGTATGGCAGACATTTTTACCGCATTTTATTTTCATATACTAAAGCACGATCCTAAAAATCCCTTATGGGAAGAAAGAGATAGGCTTATACTCTCAAACGGACATATCGTTCCGGTAAGGTATGCCGCTATGGCTCACGCAGGGTATTTTCCAAAAGAAGAGCTAAAAACACTTAGAAAATATGGATCCAATTTACAAGGCCATCCTGAAAGAACAAGAATGCCAGCTTTGGAAACCACTTCAGGACCTTTGGGGTCCGGACTTGGACAGGCTTGCGGGATTGCTTATGGCGCAAGAATGGATAGAAAAAAAATAAGAGTGTATTGCGCAATGTCGGATGGAGAGCATGATGCCGGAAACATTTGGGAATCTGTTATGTTTGCTGGAAAAAACAAGCTTTCAAATTTAACCGGAGTTATAGACAGAAACAATATTCAGATAAATGGAATGACAGAAGATGTAATGCCTCTTGAGCCTTTAAAAGACAAATATGAAGCATTTGGCTGGCATGTTTTGGAAGTTGATGGACACAACATAGAAGAGTTTGTAAATGCAGTAGAGCAGGCAAAAGCAATTTATGAGAAGCCAACTGTTATAATTGCCCATACAATACCGGGAAAAGGCATTGAAGAGATTGAGTTTGACCCGGCTTGGCATGGAAAGCCTCCAAAAAAAGAAGAGGCAGAAAGATTTTTACAACAATTAAGAACTTTGGGCGGAAAGATACGCTCAGAGCATGAGTAAAAAAATGAAGATAAACCAAGAGCAAAAATTATCAGAAAATTTATTTGATAAAGACAAATTAGACAAACTTCCAACAAGAGACGGCTTTGGCAAGGGACTGGTAAGAGCAGGGGAGGAAGACGAAAGGGTTGTTGCTTTATGCGCTGATCTTGCAGAGTCAACAAGGACACATTGGTTTTTGGAAAAATTTCCAGAAAGATACATAGAGCTTGGAGTTGCTGAACAAAACTTAGCAACAGTAGCTTCTGGACTTGCAAATTACGGAAAAATTCCATTTATAACATCTTATGCGGCTTTTAGCCCCGGAAGAAACAATGAACAGATAAGAACAACAGTGTCTTTGTCTGATTTGCCGGTAAAAATTGCAGGAGCCCACGCGGGAGTTTCTGTTGGCCCTGACGGAGCTACTCATCAAGCGCTTGAGGATATTGCTCTTATGAGAGTTCAGCCAAATATGACTGTTATCGTTCCAGCAGACGCAAACGAAGCGGAAAAAGCAACTTTGGCAGCCGCAAAAACCAACACACCAGTGTATTTAAGATTTGCAAGAGAAAAGACTCCGGTTTTTACAACAGAAAACTCTCCTTTTGAAATTGGAAAGGCAAATCTTCTTGCAGAAGGAGACGATGTTTTGATAATATCCTGCGGTCCACTAACACATAATGCTTTGCTTGCGGCAGATGAGCTTTACAAAAAAGAAGGAGTTTCTTGTTCTGTATTGAACCTTCATACTATAAAGCCAATAGATAAAGAGGCTGTACTTTCTCTTGCAAAAAAAACCAAAGCGATTGTAACAGTAGAGGAACATCAAATAGCAGGTGGAATGGGATCTGCCGTCTGCGAACTTTTGGCAGAGAATTTTCCCGTTCCTGTCAGTATGGTTGGAGTAAGAGATTCTTTTGGGGAGTCTGGCGATCCGGACGAGCTAATAGAAAAATTTGGTATGGGAGTAAGCTCTATAAAAAAAGCAGTTTTAAATGTTATTAAAAGAAAGTCAGAATAATTATGAAATATGATGTTGTGACAATTGGCGCGGCAACCAGAGATGTTTTTTTAAAGGCAAATATTAAGCCACAAATTGATAAAAAATCAATAACCCATGAGTCAATTTGCTTTCCTTTGGGTTCTAAAAACGAAATTGAAGAGATTTTTATATCAACCGGAGGAGGAGCAACAAACGCCGCGGTTACTTTTGCAAGGCAGGGGCTTAAAGTTTCCTGCATTTCAAGAATTGGAAGCGATAAAACAGGGCAAGAGATTTTACATGAGTTAAAAAAAGAAAAAGTAGATACATCTTTAATACAAAAAGATAAAAAGCCAAAAACAGGATATTCAACTATAATAGTTGCAAACGACGGCTCAAGAGTTATTTTAGTAAGAAGGGGAGTGTCTGCAGATATTAAATTTAGCCAAATAAATTTGGACAAAATTAAAACAAAGTGGTTTTATATAACCTCTCTTGCCGGAAATCTAAATTTGCTTAAAAAAATTCTAACTTACGCTCAAAAAAACGGTATAAAAACAGCGTTAAATCCAGGAAGCAGAGAACTTAAAGAAGGAATAGGAAAATTAAGGCCGATTTTTAAAAAAGTTGATGTTCTTGTGTTAAACCAAGATGAAGCCTCCGCCTTGCTTGGTATACCTTTTGAAAAAGAGTATAAAATTTTCAGAGAATTGGACAAAATGGTTACTCATATTGCTGTTATGACAAAGGGCAAAAACGGGGTTTCTGTGTTTGATGGTGAGTATATATATTCTGCTTCAACTCCCAACTCTCCGGTTATTGAAAGAACAGGAGCGGGGGACGCTTTTGGTTCTGGTTTTGTTTCATATTTGGCAAGAGGAAAACCAATAGAAGAAGCAATTCAGTTTGCTGTTGCAAACTCAACTTCTGTGATTCAATATTTTTCTGCAAAAACAGGAATTCTAAAAAAGGGAAGCTTTGGAAAATACAAAAAAGTAAAAGTAATAAAGCAAAAATAAAATTAAAGAATAAAAAAATGGAGATAACAAACGAAGAAGCAATAAAAAAAATAGCAAGAATTTTAAGAACAGACAAAGACACCGTTTTCTCTGTGTGTGAAAGAATGGAAGATGTCACAGGAAAAAAAGATGTTCCTAAAAAAATAATAGAAGAAAATGAACAGTTAATAGAAAGGTCTCTTAAGACTCTGGGAGTAAGAAGGGATGCATATCAATTTGAAGTATATGATGCTTTAATAGAAAAAATAAGACAAAATGATGATTTTATATTTAAAATTTTTAAAGAACCAAGATGCATAGATTATGAAGGTTGCAAAGTTCTGTTAAACTTTGCTTTGGAGACCGCTAATGTTCCTGAAGGATTTTTTATAAAAACTAAAAAAGCAAGAGAGTTTTTAAAAAATAAGCCTCCAAAAAAGATTCTGGAAGCTTTAGGATACAAAGATGTAGATGAGCTTTTAGAAAAGGAAGAGATGACCCAAGTTTTCGCCGCACTCAGATTTATGGAAGACACAGAATGGCTAAATAATGAATTTTTCTCCCAGTATATAGACTTAACTCCAGAGGATTTTGAATTCAGAGAAATAGAGCTGAAAGTTCTTGACAGAAAATGGCTTGATGCGGCTGAAAAATTTTTGAAAAAAAAGTATCACAATGTCTCTCATTTAAAGGAGCTTGGTGTTATTTTTGTGATTCCGCTTGAAATGAAGGTTCATGGTGAAACCATGAGGCTTTTTAGCCTTATTTTGCATTATCTGAATGAAGTTACATTTTATTCAAACTTGTTTCAAAAATTTGCAGAGAAAAAAGAAGTTTTTGCAGAAAGGGTAATTTCGTCTTTGAGAGGAGATGTTTTGGAAGAAAGACTTCCTGAAAATAAGGTTGCAAACTGGATGATAATTCAAAGATATCTTGCAAAAGATGATGAATATGATTGGAGGCTTTTTGAACCTCATATAAATCCAGAAGCGCTTCACTGGAGCAAAGCAGAAAAAAATGTTGCAGATTTTAATAAAAGGTTTCCTGAATCCGGGCTTGATTTTTGGAAGGATTTAGATTTTGTTGGAGACTTTTTCAAAACAAGATCAGGAGTTGATAATTTAGTCAGTATGAACTTAATAGACACGGTTATGTCTCTTGTTATGGAAAAACAAATGATAAAATATCTTTATCATCATCAGGAGGCTATGTGGAATAAGATTTTTTCAGAGTATGTTGGCGGACAAGAAGAAATGGAAAAAATAATAGTGGATAATTTTGTTAAAGGATACATTAGTTTTTAAATTTATGAATTTAAATACAAAAAAAATATTTCAAAAAGCAGAAAATGGCAGATATGCAATACCACAGCTTAATGTTTCTTCTGCGGATCAGATGAAGGCAGTTGTAAAAGCGGCAGAAAAATTAAGATCTCCTATAATGTTTGGAACATCAGAAGGAGAATCTGGTTTTTTAGGAATGGAGCAGGCAGTTGTTTTGGCAAACTTTTATGAGAAAAAAACAGGCCTCCCTGTTATTTTAAATGCTGATCACACAAAATCATTAGAAAAAGTAAAGCAATATCTTGATGCTGGCTACAACTCTATCCACTTTGACGGTTCACTTTTGCCCTATGAGGAAAATTTGGAACTTACAAAAAAAGCTGTAAAAATGTGCAGGGAAGTAAGCGAAGATATATCTGTTGAAGGAGAGCTGGGGCAAATTGGCGGAACAGGGTCTTCTAAAGTTTTTGAAGAGAAGATAGAGATAAAAGACGAATATTTAACAGACCCAAAGCAGGCTTTGGAGTTTGTAGAGACAACCGGAGTGGACAGGCTCGGAGTTTCAATAGGCAACATGCATGGTATCTCAAAAGTTGCCATGCCAAAACTTGATATGCAAAGACTCTCAGAACTTCAAGAAACTTTAAAAGGGAAGTGTGTTTTGGTTTTGCATGGCGCTTCGGGTATTCCCGATGAAGATGTTAAAAAGTCAGTTGAGTTGGGGATACGCAAGATAAACGTAAACACAGAGTTAAGAGTAGTCTTTTCTTCCGCCATAAAAGAAAAACTGGAAGAAGGAGAGATAACTCCATATAAATTTATAGCTCCTGCGCAAGAGAAAATGCAAAAAGTTGTGGAAGAGAAAATGCTAATTTGCGGAAGCAACGGAAAGGCTTAGTTTGCATAAAAGCTAATTACGTAAAATTTCTTTCTGAAAAAAAAGATTTTTGGCGTTTCTTATTAACTAATTTTAAAAATATGACAATGGAAAAAATTCAAAAACCTTGGTATAAAAAATGGTGGGCAATAATTTTGTTTGTCTTTCTTGGTCTAATCATAATCAGTTTATTAACTGATAATGATAATTTATCAAATAAACAAAACACTTCTGCTCCACAAAAGCAAGAAGAACAAGTGGAAGTTAAAAATGAGTCGATTACTCCAGTAAAGGAAGAACTAAAAAAAATAGCTACAATACCAGGCGTAAGCGCAGTCGATATTTATGGTAATTTAAATAATATCGGTTTTTCTTGTTCTGGTCCTAATGTGGGCTCTAACAACGGATTAGCATCGTGGGAGTGTAAAGAAGAAACATCAGAATATATGTATCTTGTCGAAATTTTGGGTGAAGGTCCTTCTGAAATATTAACCGTACAGGCGACTGCTTTAAATTATAGTGGCAAGTCTACTGATATTGTTGCTAAAGATTTTTTAGGCTACATTGCTAGCATACCTTATGATAATTCTGACCAAGTTTATGCTAAAAACTGGGTTATGGAAAATATTGCACAGAATACAAATAAAGTTATTAACGGAGTTAGATTTACCATTACCGGGAATGAGCGTTCAAGAGTGCTTACTATTGCAAATGAAAACTCTGATTTGGATTAAAAAAATAACTTATTTTAATTTATCCGAAGTCCAAGTTGTCGAAATCTGACTTCAGTCATCTGTAATAATTTTGATTTCATTATTAGTATAATGGCAAAAGTTGTCTTAATTTCGTGCACAAGTAAAAAACTTCATCATAAATCCAAAGCTCAAGACTTGTATGTAAGCCCACTTTTCAAGAAAAACCTACAGTACGCAAAATCTCTAAATCCTGATAAAATTTTCATTCTTTCTGCTAAATATGGTTTATTGAGATTGAATAAAGAGATTGAACCTTATGATAAAACTCTCAATAAAATGCGTTCCAACGAAATAAAAGAGTGGACAAATTCTGTATTAAACCAATTGAAAAAATCAACAGATATTGAAAATGATGAATTTATTTTTCTGGCTGGGAATAATTACAGAAAATTTTTACTCCCACATCTTAAACATTATAAAATTCCAATGTTGGGTTTAGGCATTGGAAAACAACTTCAATGGCTGTCTAAGAGGATTAAAAATGAGTAAAAATTGCAATACAATTCATCAATGGTTTAATGGAATGAAAAAATTCACATTTCCTTTTGATAAACAAGAAATTCCTGAAAACGGAATTTATATCTTATTTGAAAAAAATGAATTTGCCCATTCAACTAATAGAATTGTAAGAATTGGAACGCACACAGGACAAAACCAACTTCGTTCAAGATTATTTCAGCATTTCTTGAAAGAGAATAAAGACAGGAGCATTTTCAGGAAAAATATTGGCAGAGCATTATTGAATAAAGATAAAGATCCATTCCTTGAAAAATGGGAATTAGATTTAACAACAAGAAATGCTAAAGACCAATATTCTGACTCTGTTGATTTTGATAAGCAGAAAGAAATTGAAAAGAAAGTAACAAAATATATTCGGGATAATTTTTCTTTTATCGTTTTTCAGATAGATGACAAAAATAAAAGATTATATTTTGAATCAAGAATAATCTCTACTGTTTCTATTTGTGAAGAATGTAAACCTTCTGAAAATTGGTTAGGCAATTTCTCTCCAAAAGAAAAAATAAGGAAAAGTGGGCTTTGGTTAGTTAATGAGCTTTGGAAAATACCATTAAATGATCATGATATTTTAGAATTAGAAAATTATCTTTAGCTATTTTATATTATGACTAATAAATTTGGAATCCCAGAAGAAGATTAAAAAGATTATTTTTTAGAGATAAAAGTTGTGTTTATTGCCATAAAAAAATGATCTATCCTTATGATGTAAATAATAGAAAAGATAGCGCCACAATAGAACATTTAAATTTTGACGGCCCTTTTTATTGGAAAGATGGATTAAAAATAGAAGATATTGTAATTTGTTGTTCTTAGTGTAATTCAAGTAGGGGGGGTAAAAAAGTTGATAGATTGGTTTAAAACAAAATATTGTAAAAATAAAAACATTAATCAAAATAGTGTGACAAAACCAGTTAAAAAATACTTAAAACGAAATCCTAAAAAATAATAATTATTTGAAATTTGACCTCCGAAAGTTTGAAAAGGTTGAACCTTTTCAAAAAACTGAGTTTTCTAATCTTGCCGAGCACCGACCTCCGTAGTATTCTCTTGTATAAATAAATAACCTAATTTAAATAGATTATTTATTTTTATGGCGTTATAATGTAAAATGTAATTAGTGGTGGTTTTGCTTTTTGGTTTTGCAACGCTGGACGACTTGAGCAATGTGCCTAAAAAACCTGAGGCGCTTTCTTTTTGCTCTTCAAAATATGTTAAATACGGCTGGGAATATTCTTTTCGCGATGATGTTTATTTAAACAGAGATTATTACAAAACCTACTTTCCGCAACAAAGTTCGGAAGAGTGTAATTTTTCAGAAATTGAAAAAAAATACGGGATAGATAAGATTTTTTCAGAGACCAAGTCAGATAGAAAAAAATAACAGAAATAAAAAACTCTATTTCTCAAAAAGAATTTGAGCTTCAAAGATTAAAACAAAATTACCAGCTTGGAGCACTGGAAAAAATAGGGGACTTGCCGGAAAATTTTAATACTGAAAGCTTATCACAAGAAATAAAAAATCTGGAAAGCGAAATAGCTTTGCTTGAAGTTTCTCTTTCTCAGTTGGAAAGTAATTTAGAACCATCAGAAAAACTTTTAAAAGAAAAATATGCTTTACTGCAAAAAGAATATGAAGAGTCTTGGAAATTATATGAGTTTTATGTATTTTTGCTCCAAGTCTTGTTCGTATTTCCTTTGTTTTTTGCGCTTTTGAAGTTTTATTTTAGACTTAGTGCAAAAAATAGTCCCTATCTTATAATACTTACATTTTTGCTTATCCCGGTATCTATATTCGTTATTCAAATAACATTTGTTTATTTTTGGGGGTTATTTTTAGGCGTTTTACTTGAATTTATTTGGGGATTTATAAAAAATATTCAAATATTAAAAAGCTTGATTTCCTATTTGGGAATGATATTTGTAGCATTTATTTTTGGTGGGTCTGTATACTTGCTTCAAAAAAGAATATTTGATCCAAAAAGATTAGCAAAAAGAAGATTAAGAGATAAAAAGTGTCCAAATTGTTCTTTTTCTTTAGATTTATCATCTGAATTTTGTTCTTTTTGTGGCAAAAGAATAATGAAAGAATGTTTGAGTTGTAAAAAAAAGATATATCGATCTTGATTTTTGTGGTTATTGTGGGCAAAAAGAACAAAAAAATTAGGGTTGATTATCTTTGTGTTTTATGATAGTATGTTAAAATTAAAATATGTCAAAACAAAACAATAAAAAATCATTTTTGGGGGCATGCCCAATTTGCAGAGAAGAGTTAAAGTTTAACAATGCTGTTTTAATTTCAAAGAAAAAGGCAATGAGTTTGTTTTGCGTTGAGTGTGAGAAATGTTTAAGTTCTGTTATTCTTACTATATTTTCTTCAGAAAAAGAAGGTATTTTAACAACAATGGGCATTTTGTCGGATTTTAAAAAAGAAGATATATCTTTGCTTAAAAATCCGGGCAAGATAGTTGAAGATGATGTTTTGTCTTTTTATGAATATTTAAATACAAGTAAGGATAAGAAAACAAAAAAATATGAAACTAAAAGCAAAAATAAGAGAAATTAAAGGATCAAAAGTAAAAAATTTAAGAAAAAGCGGGCAAATACCCGCTGTGCTTTATGGTGAAGGAGTTAAAAATCTTAATCTTTCATTGGACGAAAAAGAATTTTCTAAAGTTTTTAAAGAGGCGGGTGAAAGCACAATTTTAGATTTGGAAGTGGAAAACGAAGGAACAAAAAATGTTTTAATTTATGATGTTCAACTTGATCCAGTATCTGACAGGCTAATTCATGCTGATTTGTATCAGGTTGATATGACAAAAGAAGTTACAACAGAAGTTCCTTTGGTGTTTGAAGGAGAGTCTCAAGCTGTAAAAGAAGGCGGTATATTAGTAAAAAATATGCATGAGGTTGAAGTTTCTGCTCTTCCAAAGAATTTGCCTCATGAGATTAAAGTTGACCTTTCTTTGCTTGCTACTTTAGATGATGTTATCAAAATAGTTGATCTTAAGTTGCCAGAAGGGGTTAAAATAGAAGCAAGCGAAGATGAGATAGTTGCTTCTGTTACTCCTCCAAGATCAGAAGAAGAGCTAGAAGCATTATCATCTGAAACTACAGTTGATGTTGAAAGTGTAAAAGTAGAATCCGAAGAAAAGAAAAAAGAAAAAGAAGAGGAAACAGAAAAAGAATAGTTTTTCTCTTTTGGTATGCATTTTAAATCTAAAAATTTTATTTTAAACCACAAAAAATCTCCAATAGCAGTTTTTGCTTTGGGGATTTTTATTTTTTTTGCATTTTTATTTAATTTTTCTTACGCCCAACAAGAAGCTGACAAAAAGAAGCAATTAAGAGAAGAGCTTGCAAAGATACAAGATCAGATAAAAAATTTGGAAAATAAAATTTATGAAGTAAGAAATGAAAAAAAGACGCTTCAAAACCAACTTCACATTTTAGATCATGAAATTGAAAAGCAAATTTTAGATCAGAAAGCGTTAACATTAAGCCTTCAGGAGATTGAAGAAGACATAACTTTTAAAAATATAGAGATAATAGAGCTAAACGAAGAGTTATTACAAAAAAAAGAGCTTCTTAAAGAAGCTATAAAAAAGATAAACTCTTATGATAAAATAGGCTGGCTTGAACTGATCGTTCAAGGAAAAACTCTTTCAGATGTTTTTGGACAAGTGCAGAATATATTTTCTTTGCAAAAGCAGGTAAATATTTTTATTGAAAACATAGGAGTTTTAAGAGGAAAGCTGGAAAATGAAAGATCTATTTTAGAAGAGAGAAAATTAGAAAATATAAGGTTAAAAAGTTTAAGCAAGCTTCAACAAGAATCTTTAGAAAGAAAAAAGCGGGAGAAAAGAGATCTTTTGAGAAAATCTCAAGGAAAAGAATATTTGTATCAAAAGCAAATAAAAAAATCTAAAAAAGATATAGAGCTTATCAAACAACAGCTTTATAAGCTGGAGAGCGTTGGAGTTTCCATGTCTTTTGAAGAAGCTTACAAGAAAGCAAAATTTGTTGGAGAAAAAACAGGAGTTCGTCCGGCATTCATTTTAGGACTTTTTCAAGTTGAATCAAGAATGGGCACATACATTGGTGGAGGAAATTGGAGAGAGGATCTTTATCAATGTTATATAAGCTTAGGCAAAAGAACAAGAGCAGAAAGAGAGAAAAAAGCATTTTTGGAAATTACCTCAAGCTTAGGTTTAAATCCAGATGTTATGCCGGTATCTAAAGCTTTAAGGAGCGTTGGTTGCGGAGGAGCTATGGGAGCGGCGCAATTTATGCCAACCACTTGGCTTGCGTACAAAGATAAAATTGCTGAGCTTACAGGGAACAATCCTCCTTCTCCTTGGAATATAGAAGATGCTTTTATGGCATCAGCAATAAAGCTTGCAAACAACGGAGCAAACAAAAAAACAAGATATGCAGAAAAAAAAGCGGCAGCTATGTACTATGCCGGATCAAGATGGAGAAGGTATCCCGGACAAAACTACGCAAGACAAGTTTTGGGGTGGGCAGATTATTATCAAGAGCAGATAAATGCGCTTGAGAGCGGATCAGTTGCTGTTAAATTTTAACCTAACTCTTTTTTAAGAGCTTCTATAATATCGTCTATTTCTCCGTCTAAAATTAAATCAAGATTATGCCAGCTTTGTTTTATTCTGTGGTCGGTTACTCTGTCTTGAGGGAAGTTGTATGTTCTTATTTTTTCTGATCTGTCTGCTGTTCCTACTTGTTCTTTTCTTGCTTGGCTTAATTCTTTTGCTTTTTTTTCTTCTTGTTTTTGGGTAATCTTAGATTGTAGAATCTGCATTGCTTTTTCTTTGTTCCTTGCCTGTGATCTTTCCGCTTGGGAAGCAACTATTGTTCCAGTTGGTATGTGTATTATCCTTACTGCCGTTTCAACTTTGTTTACATTTTGGCCTCCCGGTCCTCCTGATCTGTAAGTTTCTATTTTTAGGTCGCTTGGATTTATTTTTATTTCAGATACCGGAACCTCAGGTAAAACAGCAACAGATACAGTTGAGGTATGGATTCTGCCTTGTTTTTCTGTTTCTGGTATCCTTTGCACCCTGTGAACCCCGCTTTCATAAAACATATCAGAATATACTCCTTTACCTGAAAGCTCAAACACGACTTCTTTGTATCCTCCTATTGGATTTGAGTGGCTGTCTACAACAGAAACATTCCAGCCTTTTTTTTCTGCGTATTTGGTATACATTCTGAAAAGATCCATAGCAAACAAAGCCGCTTCATCTCCTCCGGCTCCTGCTCTTATTTCCATTATTATATTTTTGTATTTTGCTCTTTTGTCGGGAAATAAAGCTTCTTTTAGCCTTCTTTCCAGTTTTTCTATTTTTTCTTTAAGAGACGGCATTTCTTCTTCTGCCAAAGCAACAAGCTCAGGATCTTCTTTTGCGTTTATTATTTTTTCATTTTCTTCTATTTGCTTTTTGGAATTTAGCAAATCTTCATAAATTTGGAGTATTTCAGATATTTCACTATGTTTTTGAGAAAGCTCTTTGTATCTTTTAGCATCAGAAAAAGCATCAGGCAAAGCCAGCTGATCTTGTATTTTTTGGTATTCTTCTTTTAGAATTTTTATTTTTTGTTCAAACATTTATTTGCAAACTAAAAAGCCCTAAATAAATTTAAGGCTTTTTAGAGGAGAGTTATTTTTTGTTTGATTTTCTTTCTTTTTTTGGAGCTTTTGGCTTTGCCATTGCTCTTTTTTTGTTGAATTTCTCTACTCTTCCTGCCGCATCAACAACTTTTTCTTTTCCTGTGTAAAATGGGTGGCATTCACTGCAAACTTCAACTTTTATTTCCTTTAGGGTTGAACCAACCTCAAAAGAATTTCCGCATGCGCAAGAAACTTTTGTTTTGTAATATGGTGGATGTATGTCTTTTTTCATATTTTTATTTATAAGTCTATTGAAGATGGGAGCTGTGCGCTCACAGCTCCCAAAAAATTTGGTGCGTTACTGCAAATACGGCATCTGCCGTAAAAAATAAAAAATGCGGGTGGTTTTTTTGTACGGCAGAAAAATGCAGTAACGCAGTTTAATACTATCATTTTTTGATTTTTTGTCAACATCTTGTATAATCTAATGTATCATCAACAAAAATTTTTATGGACAACTTTCAAAAAAGATTCAACAAACTAAACAAAGAGCAAAAAAGGGCAGTTGTATCAACAGAGGGGCCAGTTATGGTTATTGCTGGACCAGGTACCGGAAAAACAGAAATAATAGGAATGCGAACCGCATATATTTGCAAAGAGGGGTTGGCATTGCCAGAAAATATATTGATAACAACATTCACAGAAAGCGGAGTAACAGCAATAAGAAACAGGCTAATAGATATAATGGGAAAAGACGCCTATAAGGTTGGTGTTTTTACTATACACGGTTTTTGTTCTGAGGTTATATCTGAAAATCCAGAAAAGTTTTTGTTTGCAAAAAATATAAAAAATATATCTGAAATTGAAAGGATAGAAATATTTAAAAAAATACTTGATGAGCTTAACTTAAAATATTTAGTTTCTTTTTCAAACAGATACCATTTTTTAAAAGATATAATAAAAAGCATTCAAACTTTAAAAAGGGAAGATATAACTATTGAAAAATTTCATAGACATCTGAAAGTCCAAAAAGACGAACTAGAAGCTTCAAAAAAAATAAATAAAAAAACAGGCAAGCCAATAAACGACTGGCAAAAAAAAGAAAAAGATTTGCTTAAAAACTTAGAACTTTTGGAGATTTACAAAAAGTACCAACAGACATTGCAAGAAAAAGGATATTATGATTATGAAGATATGATAATGTTTGTGGTAAAGAAGTTTCAGGAAGACGATGAACTTTTGGCAAAATACCAAGAGCAGTACCTTTATATAATGCTTGATGAGTATCAAGATACAAATTCTGCTCAAAACGATGTTGTTTCTTTGTTGGTTAGCTTTTTTGCCGATCAAAAACCAAATATATTTGTTGTTGGAGACGATGATCAGTCTATTTATAGGTTTCAGGGAGCGTCTTTAGAAAACATACTTTTTTTCTCAAAAAAGTATAACATTAAAGATCCGATAGTTTTAAAAGAGAATTATCGCTCAACTCAAAACATATTAGACGCATCTCTTTCTTTGATAAAAAACAACAAAAATAGAATAGAAAATTTTATAGAAGGCATAGACAAAAACTTGCATTCCAACAAAAAAGAAAATGGAAAAATAAATGTGCTTTCATTTTCTTTTGAAGATGCAGAAACTTATTTTATCTATGAAAAAATAAAGGAACTTATAAACAAAAAAACTTCTCCAAGCCAAATAGCTGTATTTACAAGAACAAATGCTCAAGCGCATAAAATTGCCGAGTTTTTGGAAAAAAACGATATTCCAACCGTATTTGAATCTTCAAATGACATTTTAAAGGGGCAGGCAGTTAAAATGTTTTTAGCTTTGCTTGAAGCTGTGCAAAACCCATCTTCGGACAAAAACTTATGGTTTGTTATGTCTTTTGATTTTTGGGGAATTGAACCAAAAGATATTTATAAAATACTTTTAAGATTAAATAAAATAAACTATTCTGCTAAAGATCCGGTGGCTCTTTTTGAGCTTTTGATAGATAAAAATTTTTTAGATGAGCTTGAACTTGAAAACAAAAATGCAATAAATAATTTTATAAATAAAATCTCAAACTTTAAAAAATTAAGCTCTGAGCTTTCTTTTGCTTCTTTTTGCGAGACTGTATTAAAAGAAAGCGGGTTTTTAACTTGGATACACAAAAAAGAAGAAAAAATAGGTTATTTAAAACATCTTTCAACTTTGTTTTCTGTTATAAAGGATCTAAACATTCAAAATGATAGTTTAGATTTAGAAGAATTTTTACAAAAAATAAAGCTTTACAAAGAATATAACATACCAATAAAAGAAGACGGGTTTTTGCTTCAAAAAGATGGAGTTGAGGTTATGACAGCGCACAAGTCAAAGGGGCTTGAATTTGAATATGTTTTTTTGGTAAATGCAACTGACAAAAACTGGGGAAACAGAAGAAAGCAGGAAAATATCAAACTTCCAGAAAATTTGCTTGAAGCATCCTCCAAAATAGTTTTTGAAAAAAATGAAGATGAAAGAAGATTGTTTTTTGTTGCTATAACAAGGGCAAAAAAAGAGATTTTTATAACTTACGCAAACCAATACAAAGATGGAGAAACAACAAAAGAATGTGTTCCTTCCCAATTCATAGAAGAAATAGACAACTCTTTTTTAGAAAAAAAAGAAATTAATTTTAGCTTAGATTCTCAGGAGATCTTTCTTGATAAAAAAGTAAAATCAAAAAGAGAGTTAAAAGAAGAGGAATATATAAAAAGCATATTAAAAGATTACAAATTAAGCATAACTCATCTTGACAACTACTTAAAATGCCCAAAAATGTTCAAGTACCAAAATCTGCTTTTGGTTCCTCATATAAAGAGCAAAAGCATGGCAATGGGAACTGCATTTCACAAAGCGCTGGAAAAATTTTTTTTGGAGTATAAAAAAACAGGCAAGCTCCCACCAAAAGAACTTTTGGTTTTTACTTATGAGTCTGCTCTTGATTATGAAATTTTAACATACAAAGAAAAAGAAGAATTAAAAAAAATAGGCAAAGAAGGTCTTTTGGGGTACTACGAAAAATACAAAAATGAAATGGTAATCCCAGAAGCGGTGGAATACAACTTTTCTTCCCATAACGTGCATCTTGGAGATATTTTTTTAACAGGAAAGATAGACAAAATAGAAAAAATAAGCGAAAATGATGTAAAAGTCATTGACTACAAAACAGGAAAAATACATTCGGAAAATGAAATAGCAGGAAATACAAAAAAATCAGACGGAAAACTAAAAAGGCAAATAGTTTTTTACAAGATACTTTGTGATCTGGATAGCAAGTTCAAATACAATATGGTTTTAGGAGAGTTGGATTTCGTGCAGGGAAAAGACGGAAAATACAAAAAAGTTCAGGTAAGCTTCACAAACGAAGATATACAAAAGCTAAAAGAGACGATACAAGATGTTCATAGAAAAATAATGAATTTAGAATTTAACTGCAACCAAAAAGCCGGTTTTTGCGATGCCTGCAAAGAGTATTCTTTACAATAAAAAAAACCTCGACTCTAAAATAGGCGGGAGAGTCGAGGTAAAAGGAGGCTGAAAACCACCAGCCCAATTCACGCGGCTATTTTTGGAGGACAACAAAGCCGCGTGTTTCAGCCTCATTTTAAAAAGTAACATTTAAATAATAATTTGTCAACATTATGAGTAAAATTTTTGAAAAACTAAAGCTTGAAAAACCGTTAGTTATTTTTGATCTTGAAACAACAGGAGTTGTTGTGAGTTTGGATAAAATAATAGAACTTGCATACATAAAAATATATCCTGACGGAAAAAGGGAAGAAAAAGTTTACAAGATAAACCCGGGAATTAAAATACCAAAAGAGTCTGTAGAGGTTCATGGCATCACCAACGAAGAAGCAAAAAATTGGCCTTATTTTAAAGAATATGCGCAAGAATTGTTTGATGTTTTTTCTGGATGTTATTTTGGGGGTTTTAATATAATAGGCTTTGACTTGCCAATGTTGCAAAAAGAATTTAAAGATGCGGGTATAAATTTCCAATATACCACAGAAGATGTGATAGACTCAAAGGTCATATTCCATGCAATGGAAAAAAGAGACCTTTCTGCCGCTTACAAGTTTTACTGCCAAAAAGAACATAAAGACGCACACAGCGCTATGGGAGACATATTAGTAACCGAAGAGATATTAAATGCCCAAATAGAAAAGTATCCGGAGATACTAGATAGGGAGTTTTTATGCGCAATTCATTCTCCAAAAGACGAAAGATATGTGGATTCAGAAAGAAAATTTTATTGGCGCGATGGAGAGGCGTACTTTAACTTCAGCAAACATAAAGGAGAAAGCTTAAAAGAAGTTGCAGTATCTGATCCTGGATTTTTATCTTGGATACTTCAAGCAGATTTTTCTTTGGAGATAAAAGAAATAGCTCAAAATGCTTTATCTGGAGTTTTTCCAAAAAAACAATAAATTTTAAATTGTGGATATATCTTTGCTTCTGAGCAATATTTTTTATATACTTAAAATATAATAATTAAGTAAAACATTATGGACTTTGAAGATCCAAATATGACAAAGGACCATGAATGTACAGGTCCGGACTGTCCTGAGTGCAATTCTCAACAGCAGGAAAGCTCAGAGTGCAAAGCCTGCAGTGATCCGGACTCAATGGAAGAACACACTTGCGGAATGTAGCTTATTAAAAAACAAAGCCCAGAAAAAATTGGGCTTTGTTTGTTGGTTTATAGTATGGAACAAACAACAAAACAAAATTTAAAAAAAGGATTTTTTGCTTTGATTGCTATTTTGGCAATTTTGATGCTTTCTTTGTATTTTGAGGGAAAAAACATATTAAACGAAGGGCAAAACAAGCCCTATGAAGATATATCGCAGGAAGTTATTTATCAGAACATTACTAAAGATGAGCTCAAAGAGCTTATCAAAAATAAAGATGTCCAAAATTTTATTTTAATAAATGTTGATGATGACAGCGTAAAAGATAAATCAGTAATACCAAAAACTGATATTTTTTTGCCATACACAGAAGTAGTAAGAAACAAAAATCGTCTCCCAGAAAACAAAAATGTCAAAATAGTTATTTATTCAACAGATGGAAAAATGAGCAAAATTGCCACAACAAAAATGGTTATGTTAGGATACTCTAATGTTTTGCATCTTAAAGGCGGATCTAAAAACTGGGAAAACAAATGATAGAATTTTATAAAAAAACAGTAAAAGACCAAAAGATACTAAAAACTCCAAATCTTGAAGTTGGATGTTGGGTTAATGTTGTCTCTCCAACAAAAAAAGAAATAAATTTTCTTGTAAAAAACCTTAATTTAGATAAAGATAACCTGCTTTCCGGACTTGATCCGCATGAGATACCAAGAGCGGATTTTATAGAACATGACTCTTATATATATATTAAAGTCCCAACAGATGACCTGCAAAGGGGGACTTTTACTTTTTTGATAATAATAACCAAAAAATTTGTAGTAACCTTTTCCCAAAAAGAACCAGCATTTTTTTCTGATATTTTTAATAACAATATACCAGAAATATTTACAACTCAAAAAATGAAATTTCTTTTGCACATTTTAAGCTTAAACAATAATTTGCTTGAGCAAAAAACTTTAGAAATAGTCAAAAGCATTGAAGTAAAGGGAAACTTAAGTAAAGAATTAAAGGAAAAAGACATAAATGAAATGATAAAACATGAGTATATGCTAAACAGCTTTGTTTCTGCTTATAGCTATACAAATTTTATGTACAACAGGATTATACATCACATGGGATTTCACGAAAAAGATAAGGATATTTTAGAGGAGCTTATAATAGATACCGAAGAAGGACAAAATATCTGCCAAACATCGTTAAAAAATATTTCCAATATCAGAAATTACAATATGATTCTTTTAACATCAAAACTTAACCGGTTAATTACAGTTCTTACTGTCCTTACTGTGTTTTTAAGCGGAATTGCGGCAATTTCAAGCATATACGGAATGAATATAAAACTGCCGTTTCAAGACAGTGACAATGCATTTTTGTATATAATTTTGCTAATAATTTTTTTGTGGCTTGCTTTTGCTTTTTATCTAAAAAAGAAAAAAGTTATCTAAATAAATTCTCAGAAGCAACCCTAGGGATAATCCTAGGGTTATCCCTAGGATGTGAACATTGACAATTTAATAAAAATATATAATTATATTTTTTATGAATTTGCAAAAATTATCAAAACTTTTAAAAAAAGAAGGGTATTCGGACTTCAGAAAAAAGCAGATTGAAAAATCTGTTTTTTGCAGGCTTATAGACTCTTGGGATGAGGCAACTGATTTGCCGGAAAAATTAAGAGATTTGCTAAAAGAAAAAGTAGAAATTTTCTCTTTAAAAAAAGTAAGCCAAAAAAGCTCAAAAAACACTGTCAAAACCCTTTTTAAGACCAAAGATGGACATTCTATTGAAGCTGTTTTGATGCGTCATATACCAAGCGTTAAATTAAAAGACCCAAAAAACGGCAAGGGAAGAAATACAGTTTGCATTTCCTCACAAGCTGGATGCCCAATGGCATGCACATTTTGCGCAACAGGAAAACTAGGACTTAAAAGAAACTTAACTGCAGAAGAGATAGTAGATCAGGTATTGTTTTTTGCTAAATTTTTAAAAAAAGAAGGAGAAAAGCTTAATAATGTTGTTTTTATGGGGATGGGCGAGCCGTTTCATAACTATGATAATGTTATGGAAGCGGTAAGAATCTTAAATAACAAAGACGGGTTTAATTTGGGGGTCAGGCATATTTCCATATCAACTTGCGGAATAGTGCCGGCAATTAAAAAATTTGCAGATGAGCAGACACAAGTAAACTTGGCTATTTCTTTGCATGCTCCAAACGACAAAATAAGAAGCAAAATAATGCCAATAAACAAAGCCTATAATTTAAAAAAGCTTTTTGAAGCTGTTGAGTATTATATTAAAAAAACAAATAGGAAAGTTATGTTTGAATACCTTTTGATAGAAGGAGTAAATGACAGCATAGAATATGCAAAAGAGCTTGCAAAGTTAATGAAAAACAAACTATACCATGTTAATTTGATAAAATATCATGACACAGGAGTATATAAATCTTCAAAAAGAAAACAAAGAGAGATGTTTTTTGATGCATTAAAAAAAGAAGGCGTTTCTGTAACTTTCAGAGTAAGCTTCGGAGAAGAAATATCTGCCGCCTGCGGACAGCTTGCGGCAAAAAAGTAACAAACATAATTCTTTGAATAAGAAATATTGGATTTGATACTGTATATTAATTGTATTTTTAAATTTAAATGAACACAAAAAATAAAAACAAAAAAATATTTGTTGCTATGTCAGGAGGAGTTGACTCTTCTGTTGCCGCCTTGCTTTTAAAAAAAGAAGGTTATGATGTTACAGGGGTTTTTATGAAAAACTGGTCGGACTCTTCTTTTTTGAAAGATAAAAATATGTGCCCATGGGAACAAGACAAAAAAGATGCGATGAGAGTTGCGTCTCAGCTTCATATACCATTTTTGACTTTTAATTTTGAAAAAGAATACAAAAAAAAAGTGGTAGAATATATGATAGAAGGATACAAAAACGGTATTACACCAAATCCGGATATAATGTGCAACAAAGAGATAAAATTTAAGCTTTTTTTAGAAAAAGCAATCTCTTTGGGCGCAGATTATATAGCAACAGGTCATTACGCTCGCATAAAAAAACAGGGAAGTGAATTTTTTTTGCTTGCGGCAAAAGACAAAAACAAAGACCAGTCTTATTTTTTATACACCTTGGGACAACACGAGCTTTCAAAAACAATTTTTCCAATAGGCGAATATGAGAAGCCAAAAATAAGAGAACTGGCAGAAAAAGCAGGCTTTGGCAATGCAAAGAAAAAAGACAGCCAAGGAATTTGTTTTGTTGGAGAAATGGATGTTTTTGAATTTTTAAAATCGCAAATTAAAACTCACAAAGGAAAGATAATGACAAAAAATGGCAAAGTGGTGGGTGAGCATCAAGGGGTTGAGTTCTACACGATAGGTCAAAGGCATGGCATTGGCTCTCCCGGCGGAGGAGTTGCTTATTATGTGACAGAAAAAGATGCAAAAAACAATATTTTGTATGTTGCAGAAGGCGACAAAGACAAAAGCCTATACAAAACAACCCTTTTTGCAAAACAAGCGCATTGGGTGTCTAGCAAACAGCCAAAATTTCCGTTAAAATGCCAAGCAAGGATAAGATACAGACAGCCTCTTTCTGAATGTGTTGTGAAAGAAGAAGACAAAAACACTCTTTTTGTAGAATTTAAAAATCCTCAAAGAGCAGTGGCTCCGGGACAATCCGTTGTCTTTTATGATAATGATATAGTTTTAGGAGGAGCCATAATAATTTAATTTTCAAGCAACTCCCTATGCCAAAATTTAAAAGCTTTTAAATTTTGGCATAGTTTTTAGCAAGAATACATAAAATGACAAACTTTTTTAAAGTGATATAATAGTATAAAGATCTTTGTTTGAGCTTAAATTTTATGCCAAAAAAACCAAGACCAAAAGAAGGAAGATCAACAGACGGAGCGCTAATGCATTATTCTGTTGGCGCTGTAATAAAAATGGGGCATCGCTATCTGCTTTTGGATAGGGTAAATTATCCTTTCGGATACGCGGGGCCGGCAGGGCATATTGACGAGGGAGAAAATGCCGTGCAAGCATTAAAAAGAGAGGTAAAAGAAGAGACCGGACTTAAAGTTGAAAGATGGAGACTTATATTTGAAGAGCCAGTTTTATGGAACAAATGTTCAATGGGAGTTTCCGGACACTATTGGAGTTTGTTTGAGTGTTTTGTGTCTGGAGATGTTCGTTTGTATGAAAAAGAAGCAAAATCAATTGGCTGGTATACAAAAGAGCAGATAGCAAAACTAGACTTGGAGCCTGTTTGGAAATACTGGTTTGAAAAATTAAAAATTATATAGTATCTTTTTTTTATGAAAAATCTAACCACAAATCAAATACGAGAAAAATATTTAAAATTTTTTGAGCAAAGAGGGCATAAAATATTGCCTTCTGCTTCTTTGTTGCCAAACGACAAAACAGTGCTTTTTATAACAGCCGGAATGCAACCTTTAGTTCCGCATCTTTTGGGAGAACCTCATCCGGAGGGAAAACGCCTTGCCAGTTCACAAAAATGCCTAAGAACAGATGATATTTTAGAAGTTGGAGACAACAGGCACTTAACTTTTTTTGAAATGCTTGGAAACTGGTCTTTGGGAGATTACTTTAAAAAAGAAGCAATAAACTGGAGTTTGGAACTTTTAGTAAATGAGTTTGGGTTAGATCCTAAAAATATATATGTAACAGTATTTGAAGGAGACAAAGACGCTCCAAAAGATCAAGAGTCAATAGATATTTGGATTGATGCTTTCAAAAATGTTGGAATAGATGCGAGTTTGGGAAACAGGATTTATGCGTATCCAAAAGAAAAAAACTGGTGGGGACCGGTAGGCAATTCAGGGCCTTGCGGGCCTGATACAGAAATATTTTATGATACTGGAAAGGAGCACGACAAAAAATTTGGAGAAAAATGTCATGTAAACTGTGATTGCGGAAAATATGTTGAGATTTGGAATAATGTTTTTATGGAATATGAAAAAACAGAAAAAGGAGAATACAAGCCACTTAAGCAAAAAAATGTAGATACCGGAATGGGACTTGAAAGAATGGCGATGGTACTTCAAAAAAAAGAAACAGTTTTTGAAACAGATGTATTTTATCCTGCAATAGAAGAGCTTCAAAAAATTTCAAGTGTAGAGTATGTATATCAAAAACACTCTTACAGAATAATAGCAGACCATATAAAAGCTTCTTGCTTTTTGATTTCTGATGGCATATATCCATCAAACAAAGAGCAAGGCTATGTTCTAAGAAGATTAATAAGACGGGCAATAAGGCATGCAAAAATGCTAAACACCAAAAAAGACTTTTATGTTCCTTTGGTTAAAAAGGTAATTCAAATATATGAGACAGCATATCCTGAACTTGCCAAAAAACAAAACCAAATACTAACAGAAATTGAAAAAGAAGAAGAAAAATTCTCAAAAGCGCTTTCAAACGGATTAAAATATCTTAAAAATTGGGGTAAAAAAATGGGAGCACAGACAATTGATGCGGAAAACTTAACAGAAAAAGAGTTTGGAGAGCTTGCTTTTTATATGTACGAAAGCTACGGTTTTCCGATTGATGACACAATAGAAGAGCTTAATAACATGGGCTGGCAATTTGACAAATATCAGGTTAGAAAAGTGGCAGAAGAAAAATTTGAAAAACACAGGGAGGTTTCAAAAAAAGGGGCTGAGAAAAAATTTGGAGGACACGGACTGCTTTTGCAAACCGGCGAGCTTAAAGCGGCAGATGAAGAAGAACTTAAAAAAGTAACGGCTCTGCACACTGCAACTCATCTTTTGCACCAAGCGCTTCGTGAAGTTTTAGGCAAGCATGTTCAGCAAAAAGGTTCTGACATAACAGCAGAAAGATTAAGGTTTGACTTTTCTCATCCAGAAAAACTTACAGAAGAGCAAAAACAAAAAATTGAAGATTTGGTAAACAGACAGATACAAAAGGGGCTTGAAGTAAAATGCGAGGAGATGTCACTTAAAGACGCAGAAAAATCTGGCGCGCTGGGATTTTTCAAAGACAAATACCAAGGGATAAAAAAACTTAAAGTTTACTCAATTGGAGATTTTTCAAAAGAAATATGCGGAGGTCCTCATGTAAAAAACACTAGCCAAATGGGGAAGTTTAAAATAAAAAAAGAAAGTTCTTCTTCTGCGGGAGTAAGAAGAATAAAGGCTGTTTTGGAATAACTTTTGTTACGTAGCATGTTACGTAACAAAAAATTACACAAAACCCAATAAATAGAAATTTTAACCCCGTTTCGCTCCACTTCCAGCGGCTTCGCTCACTGCTTCAAAGGCTTTTTGCTCCTGTTAAAACAGGAGACCAAGCCAAAAAGCCTTCTCAGAGGTAAAAATTTCTATTTATTGGGTTTTTTATTTAATAACTTTTTATATTGAAAATATAATTATATTATAGTAATATCAATTTATAATAAATTAATTTTAAAAATATGTCAGAAGACAAAACATACAAAATAAAAAAATATGGAGACGGAAAGAGTCCGCATCTTTTAGTAAATACAGAAGATGAAAATGATATTTTAGCTTTATGTAGTTGCGGTAAAACAAAAGATAAAAATCACCTTTGCGACGGCTCTCATGCAAAAATTGAAGAAGAAGGATGCTGTGGCGGAGGATGTTGTTCAAATTAACTAACAAACAAAAGAAGGTTTTACAACCTTCTTTTGAATTTAAAAATGCGAAAAAATATAGTTCATCCGGGAGCTGACGAGCTTACCTATGAAATAAGAGAGATAATAGACATAGCCCATGAAATTGAAAAAATGGGAGTTAATATTGTTTGGGAAAATATCGGAGACCCAGTGGCAAAAGATGAAAAAATACCTGCTTGGATAAAAAATATCGTAAAAAAAGCGGTAAATGAAGATTCTTCTTTTGGGTATTGTCCAACAAAAGGAGTGGAAAAAACAAGAGAGTTTATAGCAAATTTAAGAAATCAATTTAAAGGAGCACGCATTACAAAAGAAGATGTTATATTTTTCAACGGCTTGGGAGATGCAATATCAAAAATTTATACATACCTTAACCGCTCAGCAAGAGTTATCGGCCCTTCTCCGGCGTATTCAACCCACTCCTCAGCAGAGGCAGCGCATGCGGGCTCAGAGCATATAACTTATAACTTGGATCCAGAAAATAATTGGCTTCCTGACTTTGAAGATTTAAGAAATAAAGTAAAATACAATCCAAACATAGCTGGAATTTTAATAATAAATCCTGACAATCCAACCGGGGTGGTATATGATAGAGAAATAATGCAAGAATTTATAAAAATAGCAAAAGAATTTGACCTTTTTGTAATTTGCGATGAAATATATACAAATATCTGGCACAACGGAGTAAGACCTGTAAGACTTTCAGAGGTGATAGGTGATGTTTGCGGAATATCAATGCGGGGAATATCAAAAGAGTTCCCATGGCCCGGAGCAAGATGTGGCTGGATAGAGGTTTATAACAAAGATAAAGACCCTCAGTTTTCAAGATACATAAAAACAGTAGTGGACTCAAAGATGCTTGAAGTTTGCTCCACAACTCTTCCGCAAAAAGTTTTACCGGAAATTATGAGAAATCCAAAATACAGAAAATACCACAAACAAAGAAACGAAAAATTCAAAAAAAGGGCAGAATTTGCTTACAACATTTTAAAAGACATTCCAGAAATAATTGTTAACAAACCAAGCGGAGCTTTTTATATGACGGTAGTTTTTAAACCCGGCGTTTTAAACAACAAACAGAGCTTAAAAATAAAATCAAAAAAAATACAAAAATTTATAGAAAAGAAAACCAAAAAAGTTCCAAAAGACAAAAGATTTGTATATTATTTAATGGCGTCTTCCGGCATTTGCGTAGTTCCGCTTTCCGGTTTTAACTGTAGCCTTGAAGGCTTCAGAGTAACTCTACTTGAAACAAATCAAAAAAGATTTGAACAAACTTTCAAAACTCTGGCAGAAAAAATAGAAGAATACTTAAAAAATTAAAATCTTGACTTTTATTACTTTTTAGTTTATTTTAGCCTTACTGCACTTTACAGCTAAATATGGAGGAAATTAAAATGCTTTCTTTGGAAAATTGCACAAATCGACAAATCCAAGCAATTGTTAATTACCGTTTGGAAATTTTGACAAATATCAATTTTGCCAGAAATGATGTTGTTGGTGGTTGGATATTATATATTTTTCAAGTTTCCATAATTGACAATCTTTTGGATGGATTGAAAGTACCAAGAGAAATAAAGAGTATGTCTGAATTTAGAGAATATTTAAATTTTTTTCGTCCTCTAGAAGTGAGTCAAAATACAACTCGTATGAAATTTTTACACAAAGAAGCTTATGATCTTCTTAGCAAAAAATTCCCGTTTCTTGTAAAGGAGGATAATGCAAATGAAGGTTAAGATTTTTCTCATTGCTTTTTTGGCAGTTTTTCTTGCAGTAAAACAACAAAACCCTCGCGATAGCGGGGGTTTTTTATAAAATAATTCTATCTTTATACCCCTGCCAAAAAGCACCTCCCGACATTTTTTGTTTTCCTTCCGGCTGAACTTCTTTTAACCAAAGACAGCCTTCTTTGGTTTTTAAAATAAGTTTATTTTCTTTATCTAAATACAACACATCTTTTTTATCTTTACATTCTGCTATTGAGCAGTTTATTATTTTTAATTTTAGATTTTTATCTTTTAGTTTTAAATTTAAAAATATTCCCGGCCAGGGGTGAAATGCCCTGAATTTTCTTTCTATCTCTTTTGCTGTCTCTTTTTTGGGGAAAATCTCTCCGTCTTCTCGCCTGAGCAATTTTGTAAATGTCGCTTTTTTGTGTTCTTGCTCTTTGGCTTTTATTTTTCCGGCAAAATATAAAGGTAAAATTTCAAGCAAAAGATTGGCTCCCGCTTCTGCAAGTTTGTCGTGTAGGGTTTCTGATGTTTCTTTTTCTGAAATTTCTACTTCTTTTTGAGCTAAAATCGGCCCATGATCAAGCTGTTCATCTATTTGTATTAATGTTACGCCTGTTTTTTTATCTCCATTTAAAATTGCATATTGAATAGGAGAGGGCCCTCTGTATTTTGGAAGGATAGAAGTATGAATATTTAAAACTCCAAATTTCGGAATATCAATAATTTCTTTTGGAATAATATGTCCATAGGCAAAAACTACTATTAGATCCGGATTTATATTTTTTATTTTTTCTACTACCTCTTTTTCTTTTATACTTTCTGGCTGAAAAACCTCAATACCGTATTTTTCTGCTAACACCTTAACCGGCGGGGAAGTCAAAACCTTTTTTCTTCCCACTGGCTTATCTTTTTGAGTGATAACTAAACACGGCTTATATTTTTCTGATTCTATAAGTTTTTTTAAAGTATCTTCCGCTATTTTTGGAGTTCCAAAAAAAACTATTTTGTACATATTTAAAGAATATCTCGGAAAATTCTTTTCTTTTTCAAAAAACCGTTTACTCTGTGCGCTCACGCTACGCCTTTGGCTTCGCTGCGCTTCCGTTAACACGTCGTAAACGGTTTTTTGAAAAAGAAGATTTTATAAATTTTACTTAACCACCTCAACTTCTTCCGCTTTATCTACAAATAAGATTCCGTCAAGATGATCTATTTCATGCTGAATAAGCTGAGAGACAAGTCCCTTTGCTTTTATTTTAAATTTCCTGCCGTTTTCGTTGTAAGCTTCCGCCTTTACCCATTCCGCTCTTTTTATCTTTCCGTAAAATTCAGGCAGAGAAAGGCAACCCTCGTCTTTTAAAATCATTTTTTCAGAAATCTCGGTAATTTTCGGATTAATAAATACGGTTTGGTTAAGTCCAAGATTATCAGATGCCACAAATATTCTTATATTTTTGCCAACTTGCGGAGCGGCAAGCCCAACTCCGTTTGGGGTTGCTGCCAGTGTCATTTTCATATCGGAAATAAACTCCTGAATTTCCGGAGATTTTATATCTTTTACCTCTTCTGATACAGCTCTTAATATTTTATTTTCTTTCCCTTTTTGTATACTTATTATTGACATAATGAGAATTATAATAAATAATATCAATCAATTCAAGAGATTGAAAAAAGGAGGATAAAAATTGAAAGCAAAAATCTTGACATTGAAAAATTATCCTGACATATCCTTTCAAATTTGCAAAATATCTGTTGTTCTTTATGATTTTATAAACAAAAACCAAACAAACTTATCTTTTAATGAAAAATTGGTTTGTGAATTTTGCAAAATTGACAGCTTAGAAATTGAAGAAAAAGTAAAAGAAGATATACTTCTGTCTTTGAAAGCTGTTTGGAAAAAACCGAGCTTGAAAAAACTTGCTGGTATTTTTCAAGATTTCTTTAAATTAAACAAAAAAAACAAAAAAACAGCAGAAAAATTATATGTATTTTGCATTGCCTTCTCAAAGAGAGTTAAGGCATCCAAAGGGAGAGCCATAAAATAAGATTCTCCCTTTTTTTTGTTTTGTTTACAAGAGACTTTCTGGGTTTATATCAGCCACATACTCAAATTCCGATAAAGCTTTTGTTATTTCTTTTTTTATCTTTAACTCTTGTTTTTTATCTTTTATTTTGATTATTATATGCCAAATATAAAAATTTTTTATTTTTGGTATGTATGCCAAAGCAGGTCCTAAAATTTCAATTTCCTTTATTTTTAAATTGACTATTTTCTCTTTTATTTTTTGCACTTCGTTTTCTCCTTGGACAATACTTTTGTTTTTGTAAATTATCTTAACCAAAAAAGAAAATGGTGGGTAGCAAAATTTTTCTCTTAATTTTATTTCTTCTGAGAAAAATACGTCATAATCTATTTTTTTTGAAATGTCTGATATTAAATAATGGTCTTTTGTGTATGTCTGTAAAATCATTTCTTGTTGTTTTGATATAAAAGACAGGTTTTTTGCTATATTAAAAACTCTTTCTTGGGATTTAAAATCTGGCAAATGGAGAATATTATCAAAAGATAAAACAGCAGATAAATCTGCTTTTAACTTAAAGCCCCACTTAAACATAAGCTGGGTTCCGACAAGAATATCTATTTTTTTAAGATTAAAATCCTTTACAATTTTCTCTTGATCTTTTAAATTTGGAGTTATTTCAGAATCAAGAATCTTAACTTTTGCATTAGGAAACAATTTTAAAATTTCATCTTTTGCTTTTTGGGTTCCTGCTCCAAAATATTTTATTTTATGTCCATGGCATTGCGGACAGACAACAGGAGCTTCTTTTTTAAATCCACAGTAATGGCATAAAAGCCCGATTTTTTTGTGATGTATTAAAGAGGCCTCGCAATTTTTGCACTTTTCAACCCAGCCGCAATCTCTGCAAAAAACAAATGTTTCAGATCCTCTTCTTGAAATAAACAAAATTGCCTGTCTGTTTTTTCTTAAAATATCTTCTAAATTACCTTGCAAATAATACGAAAGTATGGAATAGTTTCCTCCATAAATCTCATTTCTCATGTCTACTGTTAAAAAATAATGCTTTTTTTTGTCTTTTTCTACTAGTTTGTCTTTTACAAGGTAATAGCTCTCAACAGTTGGCACATTTGCTCCATAAATAATTTTAGCAAAAGAAAGCTCTGCAATTTTTTTTGCTACATCTTTTGTTTGATAGTAAGGAAGCATATCTTGAGATTTATAAGAGCTATCCTCTTCTTTATCTACAATAACAAGTCCAAGTTCAGAAAAATCCAAAAAAACTCCTCCCCTTGTTGAGAGTATAAAATTTTTTTCTTTGGTTCTTACTTTCTCCCATAAACTAAAATATTTTTTTGGAGAAATACTGGAAGTTAAAATTTCTGGATAAAAATCTTTAAGCTCTTTTTCATATTTTTTTAATAAAACTAAATCTGGCACCAAAAATAAAACCTGCTTTTTTTTATTTAAGCATTTTTGGATTTCTTTTTTATAAAATTTTAACCTGTTGCTTCCAACAACCAAAAACTCAGAAAAAACTCCATTTTTTGTTTGTTGTGTTTTTTTAGCTTCTTTTACTTTAATAGGAGTTTTTTTGTTTACCAAGTAATTTGGCAAAAATGTTTTTGCGCAAATTCCTATATCTGCCATATAAAAATTTAAAAACCAAAAAAACAGGTCAAATTGCTTATCTGAAAAAACAGGTGTATCTGATATTATTCTGTCAATGGCCTTTATCTGAAACGCTGATTTTTTTATAAACATTTTTTCTGACTCAACAAGGCGACAGTCCAAAACCATGGCGTTTACTTTAATATGTCCAACAGAAACTCTAACAAAAGCCCCCTTTTTTAAAGGATCTGGGGAAAAATAGCTCAAAACTCCAGAAAGGTTTTTGGGAGTTTTAATTGTAAGAATAACATCTAATATATACATAATATGTATTATACTAAAATAAACAGATTTTGGCAGTTTTTTGTTTGTGATATAATCTTTTATATGGAAAAAATAGATATTTTTGGGGTTAAATTAGACAATATATCTTTTGAAGATGCAATAAAAATTGTTAAAAATTCCTTTTTTTCAAAAAAACAAATTAAAATATTTACTCCAAACCCAGAGATACTGCTTAAAGCAAAAAAAGACAAAAACTTCAAAGAAATTTTAAACAATGCAGATCTTTTAATACCAGACGGGTCTGGTTTGGTTTTTTTCTCAAAAATTAAAAAAAATATTCCGGGTATAGATTTTATGCTTGCAATTTGTAAGCTGGCAGAAAAAGAAAATAAAAAAGTATTTTTGCTAGGAGGGAAAAATGGCGTTGCGCAAAAAACAAAAGACGCTCTAAAAAATATGTTTTTTAACATAAATATATGCGAAGTTTCTGAAGATTTGTCTTCATGCTATAATTTAATAAAAAATTCAAACCCAGATATTATTTTTGTTGCTTTGGGAGCGCCAAAACAAGAAATTTGGATAAGTGAAAATTTAAACAAATTTCCAACAATAAAAGTAGCTATGGGAGTGGGAGGTGCATTTGATATCTTGTCAGGAAAAATAAAAAGGGCTCCTTTGTTTTTAAGAAAAATTCATCTTGAGTGGCTTTGGAGATTTTTAAAAGAGCCAAAAAAAAGGTTTAAAAGAATTATAAATGCTGTTTTTGTTTTTCCTGTCTCATTGTTTTTTTATAAAATCAAAAAATGAAAAGAGGATTATTTTTTACATTTGTATTTTTATTTTTCCCGCTTTTTACAAGCGCTTATTTTGATTTGCCAAAAATACAAAAAAGGTCTGTTTGGGAAAATGTGCATATAGATACAAGCAAATACTTTTACCGACAAGAACAAAAAAAGCATATCCATATACCGCAAAAAACGATAGAAAAGTTTAAAAAAGAAAACAGCCTTAACATACCGGAATATTTTAAAGTCACAAGGATAATAATCCACGACACTGGATGCTGTAACCAATATACAGATCCGCTAACAACAATCCAAAGAATAAACAAAGACCATTCAATTACAAGAGGCTGGGAGGATATAGGATACAACTACATAATAGACAAAAAAGGCAACATATATGAAGGAAGAAAAGGAGGAAATGGAAAAAAAGGCGCTCACGCCTATGATAACCGCTTGTGCAGAAATTTTAATGTTGGCTCTGTAGGAATAGCGCTCATTGGAGATTTTGACCGTCAAAAGCCAACACAAGAGGCTTTAAATTCTTTGTATAAGCTTGTTGGTTGGCTCTCTGCGGCAAATGGCATAGACCCCGAAAAAATGGATTTAAAAACTCCTGTCTGGACAAATCCAAAATATAAAGGAGAATGTATATCAGAATATGGAGGATCATTTTCCCAAGTTTTTGTTGGTCCTTCTGTATTAGGACATAAAGACATAGAAAAAGATAATGATGACCCAGGGGTGCTTAATATGAACATTTTAAGAAAAGAAGCAAATAAGTGGAAACAAAGGTATGAAAATTTGGTATACCAAAAGGAAAATGAATTTTTTATTTTAAAAGATGGATTTAAAGTGCCCGTTTTTTCTCCAAAAATATTTTTAGAAGCAACAGATTTTATCTACAATGCATTTCCATACAAAAGGCATAACAACTTAAAAAATGGAGCCTTAATAAAAGAAAAAAATGCGCCTCAAATATACAAAATTGAAAATGGAAAAAAAAGACATATAACATCATACCTTGCTTTTAAAAAAATGGGCTATTCAATGTCTGATGTTTTGGTTTTGTCCAAAAGGGAAGTTGAAGAGTACAAAACAGGAGACCCTTTGGATTATGATATAAAAAATGAAAATATTTTAATAAAAAAAGAAGGGGATTATAAAATATATCTTTTACAGCAAGGGAAAGCAAGATGGATAAAAACATACAATACATTCAAAAAGCTTGGCTTTTCTATGTCAGATGTTATTGAAATTCCAAAAACAGATTTTAAAAAATATCCCAAAGGCAAAATTATATTTTAATGAAAACAAACCATCCAAAAATATTTATAATACTTGTCAATTACAATGGAGAAAAAGATACTCTTGAGTGCTTAGATTCTTTAAAAAAAATAACATACAAAAATTACAAAATTTTGCTTGTAGATAATGCATCGAAAAATCAAAAAGAATTTGTTTTAAAAATACAAGAATACTTTCCTGAAATTAAAGTATTTGCCCAAAAAGAAAATACCGGATTTGCTGGGGGAAACAACATCGGAATAGATTATGCAATCAAAAACCAAGCAGATTATATTTTGCTTTTAAACAACGACACAAAAGTTGCTCCTGACTTTTTAGACAAACTCATAGAAGCATCACAAAAAAATCCAAAAGGAGGGCTTTTTGCTCCAAAGATATATTTTTATGACAAACCAGATGTTATTTGGCATGCCAGTTGCAAATTTTCTTGGGCAGGAGGAGGAAAGCCAATGCAGTATATGAAAAAAGACAAAAATAAAAGCGAGACAAAAATAAAAAAAACAGAGTATGTTTCTGGATGCGCAATGTTAATTAAAAAAGATGTTGTGCAAAAAATAGGGAAGCTAAACGAAGAATTTTTTATGTATTATGAAGATACAGACTATAGCTTGCGAGCTAAAAAAGCAGGATTTGAACTTTTTTATGTTCCTTCATCGCATATTTGGCATAAAGTCTCCCAATCCACAAAAAAAGCAATGACAAATCCAAAAATACACTACTATCATGTCAGAAACGCGCTTTTGCTTTCCAAAAGAAACGCTCCCAAGCCTATCCTTTTTGGGATATATATTTGGAGTTTTTATCTTTATTTAAAACAGATAGTCAAATACATTTTTTTGCCAAAACGAAGAACTTCGGCTAAGATGATAATGCTGGCAATTCAAGATTTTTATAAAGGTAAATTTGGCAAGCTCACGCTTTAAACTTTATGCAACACATTTAAAAATGAAAACTAAAAAAAAGCTAAATATTGTTGTTTTTTGCGGAGGATATTCAAACGAAAGAGATATATCTTTGCTTTCAGGAAAAGAGATAGCAAAAAACCTAAATAAAGAAAAATATAATATTGTTTTATCTATCTTACCAAATGATAAAAAAAAGATAATAGGCGCTGTTTTAAAAAACATAAATAACAAAGATTTGGCATTTTTGGCGCTTCATGGCGAGTTTGGAGAAGACGGAAAAATTCAAGCTGTTTTAGAAACTCTAAACATTCCATTTACCGGTTCATCTTCAATTTCAAGCGCAATAGCAATGGACAAAAAAATGACCCTGAATATAGCAAAAAACAACAAAATATTAGCTCCAAAAGAAATAAAAAACATCACAAATGCAAAATTTCCCTGTATTTTAAAGCCAAATTCTTCTGGTTCAAGCATTGGAGTTTTTCTGATAAATTCAAAAGCAGAACTTAAAAAAGCTCTGGAAAAAAATAAAAAAAATGATTTTTTAATTCAAGAGTTCATAGAAGGAATAGAGCTTACTTGTGGCGTTTTGGGAAATTCAGACCAAAAAAATATACTAGTAATGCCTCCTGTCCAAATAAAAACAAAAGAAGAGTTTTTTACCAAAAAGGCAAAATATTCAGCAAAAACAGAAGAGATCTGTCCTGCAAATATAAGCAAAAAAACAGCACAAAAAGTAAAATCCTTGGCAAAAAAAGTTCATAAGCTTTTAAAATGCGATGGCCTGACAAGATCTGATTTTATTTTGGCAAAAAACGGAAAACTTTACTTTCTGGAAATAAATACAATACCCGGAGCAACAAAAAACAGCCTCTGTCCAAAAGAAGCAAGGGCAATGGGTATGTCGTTTCCAGAATTTTTAGATAAACAAATAGAACTAGCTTTAAAAAGACATGAAAAAAATAGGAATTGAATGTGAAAATTTAGAAGGAGAAAGGTTTGGGGTAGGACATATGAATGTTCAATTTTTAGAAGCGCTTAGTAAAATACCCGGGATTGAAAAAAAATATAAATTTGTTTTGTATTTTAAAAGCCAGATACCAAAAGACAATTTTTTGAATCATCCTGTTTTTGAAAAAAAAATAATAAACAACGGTATTTTGCCTGAAAGCTTCAATATTTACTACCATATACTTTTGCCATATTATCATTTAAAAGACAAACTAGATCTTTTTTTCTTTCCTTCTTATATGCTTCCTGCTTTTTTTCCGCCAACAAAAAAAGCGATCGTTGTTTTAACAAACGATGTTTGGTGGGAGGCTCATCACGGAAATCTTCCTTTCAGATACAAGCTCTCATACAGACTTTTTTGCAAATGGGCGGCTTTGCGCGCAAAAAAAATAATGACAATATCTGAGTTTTCCAAAAAAGAACTAATAAAATTTTATAACTTACCGGATGAAAAAATATTTGTAAATTATTGGGGACTTTCCAATGAATTTTATGAACTTGAAAAAAACCAAAAAAATTTGGAGAAAATAAAAAAAATAAAAGAAAAATTAAGAATAAAAAAAGACTATATAATGTCAGTGGGGCAGGCATTTGAAAGAAGAAGGGTAAAAGAGGCCATGGAAGCTTTTGCAAAAACAGCCAAAGATTTTCCTGAATTGCAATATTTTGTTCCTTGTATAGACAAAAATAACCCCCCTGTGTTGGATAAACTTTCAGCAAAAATAAACAAGAAACTTGGCAGAGAAGCAATAATACGAGGAGAGTATATGGACAGGAAAGATATGGTTTATCTTTTTAATTTTACCAAGCTTTTAATTTATGTTTCTGACAAAGAAGCTTTAGGGCTTCCTCCTGTGGAAGCTTTAAAATGCAAAGCGCCTTCACTTGTAGCAGACAATGAACTAACCCATGAAATATTTAAAGATAATGCATTTTTTGTAAAAAATACCAAAAATATAGATGAATTTTCAAAGAAAATAAAAGAAGCTTTAACAAACAAACAAAAAAAAGAAAAAATAATAAACAACACAAACAAAATATTGGAAAAATTTAACTGGGAAAAACACACAAAAACAATTCTTGAAGTATTTGATAAAATAGCTTAGTATATAAAAATGGAAAAGATCAAAAAATACATCACGAGCTTAAACCTCGTGTTTTTTGTGGAAATATTAATTGTAGCTTTTGCTGTTTTTGGAGTTATTCCAAGAGAAGCGGTTTTGGGATTGGCTGTTGTTTTGGTGTTTTTTGTGTTGTTTGCAAAAAAAGAGGATTCTGTGCTTTTGATAGCAAGATCAATACCAATTTTTGTTGCTTTGCCAATAACAGAAAACTTTGATTCTTTGAATACTTGGAGAATATTGGTTTTGATTTTGTTTTTAAAATGGTTTTTTGACTCTAAATTCTTTTTGTTTTTGGACGCTTTATTTAAGATTATAAAAAAAGCAAAGGAGTCTTTATGGGGAGCTGTTAAATTTGCATACCAAAATTGGAAGATTGAATTTTTAACCTTTTTAATATTTTTTATCTCTTTTTTGTCTTTGTTTGTGGCAGAAAATCTTACTTACGGAATAAAAAGGATAATATATTTTGCAAATTTAGCAATGCTCTTTTTTGTTGTCCGTTCGCTTGCAGGAAAAATAGGAATAGAAAAAATAGCAAAAAATGTTCTTTTGTCTGTTGCCTTGATTGTTTTTGTTGGATTTTTGCAGCTTGGCATGACATATTTTGTTTCAATAAATGATTTTACAGAATTTTGGGCATTAAAAGTTGACCAGACCTTGTATGGAAAAGAATGGGCAAATATAGCAATAGGAGCAAATACATGGTTTGCTTATTATAACGATGCTATAAAGTTAAGAATGTTTTCTACATTTCCAGACACTCATTCTTTTCCGCTTTATCTTCTGATGGGATCTGTATTTTTGCTTGTTTTGATAAAAAAATCTAAATTGGAAAATAATAAAAAGGGTTATCTTTTGTATCTTGCTTTTTTTGCATTTTTGATGTTTGCGGTGATACTTTCTGGAACAAGGGGAATATGGGCAAGCGCTATTTTTCCGATTTTGCTTTTGTTGTTTTGGAAAATTAAAAATTTAGTTGACAGAAATAATTTTAAAATAATATCTTTGCCAATACTTTTGTTTGTTATTTTGCTTCCTTTGTCTGCTTTTGTATTTGCATCAGACCAGTTTAAAATTAAAATAAAAGAAGAAGAAAACAAAAAGATATTCACAGAAAGGTTCAAATCAATTGTTGACACTCAAGAAGTATCAAATAAAGGAAGAATATATATTTGGAAAGAAAGCATAAAATCAATAGCAGAAAAACCGCTTTTGGGAGTTGGAATAAATAATTTTCCGGTTGTGCTAAAAGAAAATATAACAGCTTCAAAAGCGGGAGCATCAGCGCACAATATTTATCTTAATATTGCAGCAGAAATTGGTATTTTTGGACTTTTGGTATTTTTGGCAATGCTTTATCAAATTATCAAACGCTCTTGGAGTATATTTTTACAAAACAAAGAAAACTTATTTGGCATATTTTCATTGGGCGTAATCCTAATAATAATTTGGATGATGGGTTACACAATGACAGATGTTGCAATAACAGACGAAAGAGCATTTTTGATGCTTATGATTTTACTTGGAACTTTGTTTGCCTTAAATTCTCAAAAAGAATATGCAAAATAATACTCCTTTAGTTTCCATACATATTCCTGTCTATAATGAAGAAAAAAGAATAAAAAGGGCGCTTGATGCTGTTTTTTCCCAAACTTACAAAAATATAGAGGTTTTAGTTTTTGACAATAACTCTTCTGACAGCACTGTAAAAATAGTAAAAAAGTATTTTCCAAAAGCAAGGATTTTTGAATCAAAAGAAAATCTTTTTGTTGGTCCGGCAAACAACAAAGCGGCAAAAATGACAAAAGGAAAATACATAGTTTCTGTTTCTGCTGATGTTGTTATTGCAAATAATTTTGTAGAAAATCTTGTCAGAAGAATGGAACAAGATCCAAAAATAGGAGCGCTCCAAGCAAAAATCCTTCATTTGGACAAAAACGGAAAAAAAACCAACATAATAGACACAACTGGATTTCAAATATACAAATCAAGAAGACTAATAAACAGAGGGCACGGAGAAAAAGACAACGGCCAATATGACAAGCCAGAAGAAATATTCTCTTATGAGGGAGCAGTTCCTATCTGGAGAAAAGAAGCGTTTTTTGATTGCGCTGTTTTTGGCGAAGTTCATGATGAAGATTTTATGTGGATGTCAGATGACATTGACTTGGGCTGGAGAATGAACCTTTTTGGCTGGAAAAATTTTTATGATCCTGAGATTTTAGCATGGCATGAAAGACAAACAACAAACAGGCTCTCTTCTTCAAAAAAAGATTTTATAAAAATGAGGAAAAATATCAGAAAAGATAAAAAAATGCTTGATATTTTAAACTACCGACTCACCTTGATAAAAAATGATTATTTGGTATCTTTACTAAAAAGCTTTTTTCCTTTTGCAAAAAGAGAACTGCAGCTTTTTTTATATTTCCTGCTTTTTGAACAATATTCGCTGTTGGCTTATCCAAAAATAATTGCTAAAATACCAAAAATGGCAAAAAAAAGAAAATACATAATGAAAAAAGCCAAAAAAAGCAGGGAAGAGATGGAAAAATGGTTTTTGTAGTCAATTTTCATTATTTGTAGTTTTTTATGATAAACCATACAAAAAATATAAAAAAACAAAAAAAGCCGTTTCTGAAGCGGCTTGGATTTTTTAGTGTCATTTTTGTTTTAATATTCTTTTTGTTTTTATTTTTGAAAGCGGGCAATACTTTTTCTTTGGTAACTGATGATAAATTTTGGGATAAAAAAGAAAACGAAAACTATAACGAAAAAAATAGAATTGATATACTGCTTCTTGGAATAAGAGGAGACGATAATGAAAATTACGGAGGAACCCTTGCTGATGCAATTATGCTTATAAGCATAAAAACAGACAAAAATAAAATAGCTTTAATATCTCTCCCAAGAGACCTTTACGCTAAAATACCCAAGCATGCAGGACTGAGAGAAAAGATAAATTACGCTTATGCTTTTGGAGAAAATAAAGGCATTGGTGGAATAAATTTAAGCAAGCAAGTTGTAGAAAATATAACAGGAGTAAACATAGATTATGCAGTTGTTGTAAATTTTCAAGCATTTGAAGACTTAATAAATGCTGTTGGCGGAGTAGATATTTATCTTCAAGAAGAATTTGTTGAAACTTCGCAATGGGGATGGGAGTTTAGACTTCCTGCAGGGAAAAACACTCTTGATGGAGAAACAGCGCTTTATTATGTAAGATCTAGATTCTCAACCGATGATTTTGACAGAGCAAGAAGACAACAAGAAGTAATATTGGCACTCAAAGAAAAGCTCACAAGCGCTGGCGTATTAACAAATCCTGTAAAATTAAACAATATTTTTAATGCGATAGGGGATAATGTAAAAACAAATATAGATTTTAAAACCGGACTGAAACTGTTAAAATACGCAAAATATATGAACGAAAAAGACTTAATACGAAAAGTTCTTGATACAAGCAAAGACGGGCTTTTGCAAGCTGGCATTGTAGATGGAATGTATGTTTTATATCCAAAAGCAGGATTAGATAACTTTTCAGAAATAAAAAAAGAAATAAGAGGCATATTTGATTAAAATATGGAACTGTCAATAATAATAGTAAACTACAAAAGCAAAGAAATTTTAAAACTTTGCATAAGATCTCTTCTAAAAACTATAAAAAGCTGTAAATATGAAATAATAGTAATAGATTCAGAAAGCGACGGAGAAACAAAAGACGAAATCTTGGAAAATTTTCCTAAAGTGGCTTTTTTTGAGTATAAAAAAAATTTAGGATACTCAAAAGCAGTAAATGAAGGAATAAAAAAATCAAGCGGAAAATATTTGTTAATATTAAATCCTGATATCATAGCAGAAAAAGATGCGGTAGATAAAATGCTTGCCTATATTAAAAGCCAAAACAAAGCAGGAATGATTGGTCCAAGACTTCTAAATTTTAACGGATCAACTCAACAATCTGCATTTCGGTTTTATTCTCCGGTTACCATACCGCTAAGAAGAACTTTTCTGGGCAGGTTTGGATACGGGAAAAAACATCTTGATAAGTTTCTTTTAAAAGATAAAAATATATTGGCATCAGACCAACCGCAAAAGGTTGACTGGCTTATGGGGTCTTCGCTTCTGGTTTCAAAAAAAGCAGCGGACAAAGTTGGCGGAATGGACGAAAGATTTTTTATGTACTTTGAAGATGTTGACTGGGCAAAAAGATTTTGGGAAAATGGCTTTGAGGTAATTTATTTTCCAAAAGCCAAAATGCACCACTACCATAGACAAGCATCAAAAAAATTTGGTATAATTGATGCTGTTTTTAACAAAATGACAAAGGAGCATATAAAAAGCGCCTACAAATACTTTAAAAAGCATGGCATAAAAACAAAACATTATGTTTAAAAAAATAACAAAATTCGCATTATTAGTTTTTGTGATATATTTGTCATATTCTTTTGGATATTACAATGGATACGAAGATATGCCTTCGGAGAAAAAAATCTCTGGAGTGTTAAACAAAGAAACACAAATTGAAAATGTAGATTTTCAAATATTTTGGGACACATGGAAAGAGCTAGAAAGAAAATATGTAGACAGAAAAGATATAAATAGGCAAGATATGGTATATGGAGCAATAAGCGGAATGGTAAATGCTGTTGGAGATCCTTATACAAACTTTTTTGCCCCAGAATCTGCTAAAATCTTCAAAGAAGATATAGACGGAAGTTTCAGTGGAATTGGAGCTGAAATTGGCTTCAGAAAAGGGCTTCTTACAATAATATCTCCGCTTAAAGACTCTCCAGCTCAAAAAGCTGGAATAAAAGCTGGGGATGTTATTGTAAAAGTAGATGGAGAAAGCACTGTGGATATGAGCCTTGAAGAGGCAGTTTTGAAAATTAGAGGCCCAAAAGGAGAGAAAGTTACCTTAACTATTTTAAGAGAAGGGCTTGAAGATTTAAAAGATATAACCATAGTAAGAGATACTATACAAATACCAACCATAGAATATGAAATAAAAGAACAAAACATAGGTTATATAAAATTATATAATTTTACTGGAGATGCTTCTCCTTTATTTAAAAAGTATGCAAAAGAGCTTAAAAACCAAGGAGCAGAAAGGTTTATTGTTGATTTAAGAAATAATCCCGGAGGATTTTTAGATGCTGCCATAGAAATTGCAAGCACGATGGTTCCAAAAGGTGAGGTAATAACTATTGAAAGTTTCGGAGGTAAAAAAAGCGATAGGAAATTTAGGTCAAAAGGTTATGGATATTTACAAGATGTTCCTTTGGTAATATTAATAAACGAAGGATCTGCATCTGCATCTGAGATTGTTGCTGGCGCGGCAAAAGGTAAAGACAAAATCAAAATAGTTGGCAAAAAAAGTTTTGGCAAAGGATCAGTTCAGGAGGTAGTTGATATCACAGAAGACACATTTTTGAAAGTTACTATAGCAAAATGGCTAACTCCGGATGGAATGTCAATTCAAGATAATGGAATAGAGCCTGATATTGAGGTTGATGATTCAGAAGATCCAAAAGAAGATCCACAACTTAAAAAAGCAATTGAAGTGGTAAAATCTTTATAATAATTAAAACTAAAAATATGAAAGTCATATTCAAGCAAGATGTGAAAAATGTAGCAAAAAAAGGGGAAATAAAAGAAGTTTCTGACGGATATGCAAGAAATTATCTTTTTAGAAACAACCTTGCAGTTTTAGCAACCAAAAACGCAATAAAACAAGCAGAAAAACAGGCAGAAAAGCAAGCAAAAATTCAACAAGAACAAAAACAAAAAACAGAAGAGCTATTTAAAAAACTAAATGGATTTAAAATAAAAACAAAGTTAAAGTTTGGAGAAGGGGAGACGGCCTTTGGATCTGTATCTTCCCAAAATATATCTGATCTGCTAAAAGAAAAAGGATTTGAAATAGACACAAAAAACATAATTTTAGAACACAATCTAAAAACTCTTGGAGAGCATAAAATAAAAATAAACTTAGGATTTGGTTTTGAACCTGAAATTTCAGTTGTGATAGAAAAAGAATAAAATTACGTAAGTACTACGGTACTTACGCCAGTACTTACGCCAAACAAAAAACCTGCAGTATACTATGTTGCAGGTTTTTTGTTTTTATTATTTTGAGGCAGGAATTACATTTACAACTTTCACTTTTCTTCTTTTACCGTTAAAACTCTTTAAATTTTTGCTGGTAAATTTTACAATTCCTTCAACTGCGCTATACAAAGTGTCATCTTCGCCTTTTTTTACCCCTTTTCCAGCAATAAATTTACTTCCTCTTTGTCTTATAAGTATATTTCCTGGTTTTGCTTTTTGTCCGTCAAACATTTTTACTCCAAGTCGTTTTGCTACCGAATCCCTGCCCAGACGGGTTGATCCCGCAGATTTGGCTGTTGACATTTTTTTGTTGTTTTAAGTTAATTTTTATTATAATATTTTAGTATTATACTAATTAGAAACTAAAAGTCAACATTAAAATTTAACTTTCTACCAAAAAAATTAAGCCAAAACCCATTTTAAAGCTAAAAATAAAATTTTACATTTTACATCTTTTCTCCTTTAAGAATCTAAAATTTAAATGATAGAAGAAATAAACAACTTAAAAAATCTTGCAATAAAAAATAAAGACAAGCTTGTTTTGTTTTTTAAGTTTTTTGTCATTTCAGCCTTGTTTTTTGGCTTAGGAAACATATATGGACAAAACCTTGTTTTTTCAGAAAAAAGCTTAAAAATAGGGCAAAATGAGCAAATTTTAGCATCAATATCAGCTTACAGCACAAAAATAGAAAACATAACAAAAGAACAACAAGCTTTAAAAAACAACACCAAAGAGCAATTTTTATTTGTTGCAAGCAAAAACGGAAAAACTTACTATAAAATATCCTGTAAAAACAGAATAAAAGAAGAAAATAAAATCTATTTTCAAACAGAGCAAGACGCAAAAAAGGCAGGCTACAGAAGATCAAAAACTTGTTTTAAATAAAATTTTTGTTTATAATAGTCTCTTTTGCAATTAAATATGAAATAAATATAAAAATAAATGAAAACAACAGTTAGAAGGTCAAGCGCGGGGCTCGGACTCTTTGCAAAAGAGCCAATCAAAAAAGGGGAGTTCATAATAGAATACACGGGGAAAATACTAACCCAAAAAGAAGCAGATAAAAAAGGAGGAAGATACCTTTTTGAAGTAAATTCAAGAAAAGTTATAGACGGCAGTCCAAGAAGCAACAAAGCAAGATATGCAAATCATTCTTGCTGTCCAAATGCAGAGGTTATAATAAAAAAGGGAAGGGTGCTTTTGTATGCTACAAAAAACATAAAAGCAGGAGAGGAGATAACTTACGATTATGGAAAAGAATATTTTGATGAATATATAAAACCAAAAGGATGCAAATGCAAAAAATGTCAAAAATAAATTACTGGCTATTAAAATCAGAACCTGAAGTTTATTCTATAGATGATCTGAAAAAAGACAAAAAGGCATGCTGGGAAGGAGTAAGAAATTATCAAGCCAGAAATTTTATAAAATCAATGAAAAAAGGAGACCTTGGTTTTTTTTACCATTCAAATGCAAATCCATCTGGAATAGCAGGGATTATAAAAATATGCAAAGAAGCTTATCCAGACTATTTTGCTTTTGATAAAAAAAGCAAATATTATGATGAAAAATCATCTCCTGATAATCCAAGATGGTTTATGCCAGATGTGTGCTTTGTAAAAAAATTCAAAAATATAATACCTCTAAATTTACTAAAAGAAGACAAGAATCTAAAAGGCATGGAACTTTTTAAAAAAGGCTCAAGGCTTTCAATTCAACCAGTATCAGAAAAGCATTTTAAATATATTTGCAAACATTATGCACAAACTCAATTTTAAATAAAAAATTGCTGTTTGTTTAAAACAAAATCTTTATTTATCATCTTTAATTGTTTTTCTGAATTTAATTATCTATAAAAATTGAAAATCAACCTTTTAATTTTTCTGCAAAAAGCTATTTTTGCGCAGAAAAACCCAGAGGGAAGAAAGATATAGTATGTCGCACAATATATCTTTTGCGACATACTTAGTCAGATAGCTGATAAAACAGCTCTTTTTTATTTTTTCTTAAAATGCTTAAAATTTGCTTAAAAATATCCTCAACCTCTTTGGAAGCTTTTACTTTTTTTGTCTTTTTTTCAACCAGCATATCAAAAGTAACTTTATCTTTTTTCCATGAACGTCCTTTGTCTATATAAATATTTAAAATCGGAATTATTTTATCAAGCGCGTATATAAATTTGCTTTCCTTGTCGTTTTTTTGTTCATATTTTTCAATTAAGCTGTGAAGTTCCTTAAATTCCGGAAAATTTCTTTTTAGCTTTTTTTGCGCATCTTTTTCTCTTTTTTCTTTAGAGCTTGCGTGATCTTTGTCTTTTGTGTAAAAATAAGTGTCTCCTGCATAAACCTCAACAAGGTCGTGTACCAAAGCGTATTTTATAAGCAAATCTGTGTCCAAATTTAAATTTCCAGCATCTTTTATATACCAAGCAAGCATAGCAAGCTGATAGCTGTGCTCCATATCGTTTTCTCTTCTGGTTTTTCCCGGTACAAGTATCATTCTGTGGACTTTTTGAAACTTGTGGGTCAATTTTACAAAATTTATAATCTTATTTATCTCCATAAAAAAGCCAATTAATACTTCTTGCTGTTTTTAGCCTATCTTCGGTTCCAACATCCATCCAATTTCCACTATGAAAATATGCAGATATCTTTCCTTTTTTTGAAAGTTCTGGAAAAACATCTTTTTCAATTGAAAATATTTCTTCTTTTTTATGGCTTAACGCTTCAGGGGTTAGAATATAAACTCCTGCATTTATATGGCCAGACATTGGAGTGTTTGGCTTTTCTAAAAACTCCTCTACAATAAAAAATCCTTCTTCAGTTTTTTTATGTTTTACCAGCCCATAATCTGAGCAATTCTCCATCCAAACAACAGCAACAGAACCCAAAAGTTTGCTTGATCTTTTTTCAAAAGAAGATATAAAATCAGAAAAATTTATGTCAGAAAGTATATCTCCGTTCAAAACTAAAAATGGCTCTGATAAACTGCTTGAAGCATATTTTATAGCTCCTCCAGTCCCCAAAGGATAGCTTTCCACTACATACTCGTACTTCCCTTTTATGTAATCAATAAGCTGATCGCTTCTAAATCCTAAAGAAAATATCACATCTGAAATATTATGCATTTTAAGAAGATTCAGCTGATGTTCAACTATAGGCAGTTCATTTACTTTAACCAATGCTTTTGGTATGTCTTTTGCACTTTCTGGAAGCCTTGTTCCCCTGCCTCCTGCTAAAATTATTGCTTTCATATTGTTTTTTTATAAATAATCCAAAGGATTAAGCGGAGCGCCAACCGGTATCCAAAGCCAGCTTATTTTTGAACTTTGATACAGATCAAAAGAATCTGGCGCATAAACAGTAAAGTGAAGATGCGGACCAGTAACATATCCGGTTGCTCCCACATACCCTATTAACTCTCCTGCTTTTACTTTTTGCCCTTTTTTAACTTTCTGCAAAGAAAGATGCGCATACAAAGTCACAAGTCCGTTGTTATGCTTTATAGCTATCCATTTACCATAAGCATACCTTCCATTGTTGCCAACTCCTATTATTTCTCCATCTCCTGCTGACTTAACAGGAGTTCCTGTTCTGCCTGCAATATCAAGCCCATTATGAATATTTCCTCCATAAGCCCCTGTTTTTGCAAACGGAGTCATACCATATCCTTGGGTTATTCTTATGTTATCCAAAGGCCATTTTAATATCCCTTTCCCTTTTGGAAGTTTTGATTTGTTTATTGCTTCTTTGAGCTTTTTTTCCAGCTCTCCTGTTTCTTTTTCTATATTTTTCCTTTGCCTGTTAAGCTCTGCTAGAGTTTTTTGATATATATATTCCTGATTTTTTGTTTCTTTTAACAGTTGTTTTTTTTCTATTTTTTTGTTGTTTGTTATCTCTTGCTGGTCTGCCAGCTTTTCATTTAAAAGATAAAGCTCTTTTGCTCTTTTCTCTTGTTCTTTTTTGTTGCTTTCAAGATCTTTTTTAAGCAAATTAACTTTTGCCAAAGATAAAGACATCTGTTTTTCTAAATTTCTTAAATATTCTTTCTGATTTAAAGCATCTGAAAAGTCTTTTGCAGAAACCAAAATAGACAAAAATGAAGTTTTGTCCGCCTCATATAAAAGCTGTAAAACATACGCCATTTGAGCTTTCAATTGAACTATTTGTTCTTCTTTTTCTTTTATCTCCTCTTTTAGCAAATCTATGTTAAGGTTAGTTTTTGTAATTTCTGCTTGGGTTTTTTGTATTTCCAAATTAAGATGGTATATTTCATGCTCAAGTTCTTTTACTTGGCTTTTGAGGGTGTTTTTTTTATCTCTTGCCTCATGGAGTTTACTTTCAAACTTCTTTGCTTCTTTTTCTATCTGCTTTATTTTTTCTGTATTTTCTTTTATTTTTCTTTTTAACTCCTCCATCAAAGAAGCTTTTGCCCCATAAGCAAAACCAAACAAAAACAAACATAAAAAAATAGAAAATAAAACAAACAGCTTTTTATTTTTATAATAAGGCATGTAACGCATCTTTGACTCTTTTTATTGTTTTTTCTTTTCCTAAAATTTCGGCTATTTGCAACGGCCCTGGAGAAGCTTCTCTCCCAGAAAGCGCAACTCTCAAGGGCCAATAAACAGATCCATTGCCATAATTTTCTGCAAGATGGGCAATGCTGTTTTTTATTGAGCTTTCAACAAAAGCGTCTTTGTCTATTGCTTCAAAAATTTCAATTAATTCAGATAAAACTTTTTTTGTCTGTTCTTTATCGCTTTTTTTCCAAATAAGTAAATTAGGATCAAAATGTAAAGTTTCAGCAAAAAAGAAACTCAAAGCATAGCTTATTTCTGAAAGTTTTTTTATTCTATCTCTTTCTAAAACCAACATTTTTTCAATCCATTTTTTGCTTATTTTTTCTTCTGTTGATTTTAAAAATAATTCCCCTTCCCTTTCTTCTAAAAGGTCGGCTTCTTTAAGATAAGGAAGGCAAAGCTCAACCAACTCTGACAAATCTTTTTGTTTTATGTAGTAAGCATTGAACCAATCCAACTTTTTAATATTAAAAATTGCTCCTGATTTTTGAAATTTTTCTATTTTAAATTCTTTTATCAGATCTTCCATGCTAAAAATCTCCCTATCATCTCCCGGATTCCAGCCCAAAAGCGCCAAAAAATTTACAATTGCTTCTGGCAAATATCCATCCTTTTTATAATCAATAACAGAAACAGCTCCGTCTCTTTTTGACAGTTTTCTTTTATCAGGTCCTAAAACTAAAGGCAGGTGAGCATAAATTGGCCTTTTAAATCCAAGCGCATCTTGGATTATTATTTGCTTTGGAGTGTTTGAGATGTGATCCTCGCCTCTTATCACATAATTTATATCCATATCATAATCATCAACAACAACTGCAAAATTATAAAGTGGCGTATTTTCATTTTTGGCTATTGCTATATCTCCTATTAAATCTGTATCAAACTCTATCTTTCCTTTTATCAAATCTTCAAATATTATTTTTTTTGAAGGAGTTTTAAATCTTATTATGCTTTTTTGGCCATTTTTTATTTTTTCTTCAGCTTCTTTTTGGCTTAATTTTGAGCATTTTCCAGAGTATATTGCCGGCTCTCCAGAGGCAAGCATGCTTTGCCTGTGTTTTTCAAGTTCTTCTTCCGTACAAAAACAATGATAAGCTCTTCCCTGTTCTAAAAGAGATTTTATATATTTTTTGTAAGTTTCTATCCTTTCTGACTGTTTATAAGGAGCATAATCTCCCCCAACCTCAACTCCTTCGTCCCAAAAAATACCAAGCCATCTTAGTCCCTCTATTATATCTTTTTCAAATTTAGGATCAGATCTTAAAAGGTCTGTATCTTCTATTCTTAATATAAACTTTCCTCTGTTTTGCTTTGCAAATATATAATTTATAAGAGCAGTCCTTGCTGTTCCTATATGCAAATACCCTGTTGGAGAAGGCGCTATTCTTGTTCTTACAATTTCGTTTTTCATATTTTTACATAACCCCAAAAGAAGTTAATATCTCTTTTGCTATCAACTCTGCTGAATTTGGAGTAGCAAAGCTGGCAGCATTTGTTGACATCTTTTTTTTAACATTCTCATCATCCAATATTTGATAAATTCTTTGCAAAAGAATATGTGGAGTAAGATTATCTTCTTCTATAACTATTGTGCCGCCAGATTTTGCGTATATATAAGCATTACTTCTTTGGTGATCTTGAGCAGAGCCTTTAAGTGGAATTAAAATGCTTGGTTTTTGGCATTTTGCTATTTCAAAAATACTGCTTGCCCCAGCCCTTGAAACAACCATATCAGCCAAAGAAAAAGCAAATTTTAACTCTTCAGTTAAAAAAGGATATAAATGATAATATTTTTTAAGGTCAGGATCAATTATTGGGTCTATATTTGCTTTGAATTTTTCATAATTTCTTCTTCCACATATATGAATAACCTCGTATTTTTCAAGCAAGTCAGATATTATCTCAAAAACAGCATTATTTATGCTCTCTGCTCCTTGTGATCCTCCCATAATAAGAAGCACTGGCTTTTGAGAAGATATTTTAAAAAAATTCCTTGCCGTTTGTTTATCCTGCCAACAAAGATCGTCTCTTGTTGGCAGTCCAACAAGAGCGGTTTTTTTAAGAGGAAATTTTACTGCCGCCTCTTTGAAAGCTATGCCTATTTTTGTAGCAAAAAAAGAAGTTATTTTGTTTGCCAAGCCAACAACAGAATCAGACTCATGTATCATTCTTACAGGTATCCTGTAAAGCCAAGATACAAGCATTGCCGGAAAACTGCCGTATCCGCCTTTTGAAAAAACAACTTCCGGCATAAACCAAAACAATATCCATAAACACTGCAATATTCCTATCGGAATTTTAAATAAATCAATTATATTTGAAGCAGAATAATATCTCCTGAACTTCCCTGCCAATATATATTTAGTTTTGATATTCTCATGCCGAAAGATCTCTTCTGCTGCTTCATCAAAGGCCGGACCAACATACAAAAATTCAATATTTTGAATTCCTCTTTGAGCGGCAAGCTCTTTTAGTTTTTTTGATACTGCAATAAGAGGAAATATATGTCCGCCAGTTCCACCTCCTGTAAGTAAAACTCTCATTTTATTTTTTCTGTTTAATGCTTTTTGATATATTATATACTATACCAGATGCCGCAAGTAAAACAAGCAAAGAAGAACCTCCGTAGCTGACAAAAGGCAATGTTATACCAGTCAAAGGCAACATTCCTGATATAGCTCCAATATTTACAAAAGCTTGAATGCTTATCCATGATATTATACCAACAACCACAAACTTACCAAAACTTGTATTTGCTCTTTTTGCTATCCAAAATCCTCTGTATGCCAAAAGCAAAAACAATATTATAGCTATTAAAACCCCAACAAAACCAAGCTCCTCTGCAACAATAGCAAATATTGAGTCCCCCATAGCTTCTGGCAAATAATTATACTTTTGTTTTGACATGCCAAATCCTTGCCCAAAAATACCGCCTGAACCTATAGCTATCAAAGCTTGGTTTATTTGATATGCGGCTCCCAAAGGATCCAATTCAGGATTAAAAAAGGTAGTTACTCTCTGAAGCCTGTATTGGTCAGAATAAACCAAAATAACAAACGCTACAATACCTAAAATACCAGACAATATAAGATGCACAATTCTTCCACCTGCTATAAAATAAATAATCGCTCCTATAAGCAAAATAACTATCAAAGTTCCTAAATCTGGTTGAGCTATCAAAAAAACCGCTATTATTGAACAAACAACTAAAAAAGGAATAAGCCCTCCTTGAAGAGTTTTTAAATTTTTTCTTCTGGATTCAAACCAAGCAGAAAGATATAAAATAAAAGATAGTTTCAAAAGTTCAGAAGGCTGAAAAGTAAGCGATCCAAACTGAAGCCATCTTACAGCCCCTTTTGTTTCAAAGCTCAAAGAAGGAACAAAAAGCAAAAAAAGCAGAAAAATATTAAAAATCAAAAACGGCATTGCCAGCTTTTTATAAATAGAATAATTTATCCTGCTTGCCACAAAAAAAGCAACTATACCCGGCAATAAAGCAAACAAAACCTGATGTTTCAAATACCCGTAGGAGTTACCATAATCTTTAAAAGACAAAACAGAAGAAGCGCTTGCCAAAATGGCAAGCCCAAACAATAAAATCATGCCAAGCACAAGCAAAAAAAATGTATCTCCCTTTGCTTTTTTCATAATAAACTTTAAGATTTTTTCAAAACCTTTCCGGCGTAAACTTTCTTAAAATCTCCTTTGTCATAAGCAAGTTTTCCATTGACAAATACTGCATTGACACCAACACTGTAATGATAAGGATCTTCAAATGTTGTTATCTCTTCTATTTTATTAGGATCAAAAATGGTAATATCCGCAAAAAACCCAGGTTTTATATTTCCCCTTTTTTTAATTCCAAAAATTTTTGCCGGATAACCTGTTATTTTATATATCGCCTCTTTGTAAGAAATTATATGAACATTTTTTGGATGAGGATATTTTCTTAAAAATCTAGGAAAGGCCCCAAACGCTCTTGGATGAGGCATGTCTTTGAACTTTTTATATTCAATGTTGTACCCTGCTCCATCAGATGTAACAATTCCCAAATGATGCATTATTCCTTTCTGAACATTTTCTTCGCTCAATACATGAGCAAAAACTATAACTTTAAGGTTAGAGCCAACAAGCAGATCCAAAATAACATCTTCTTCTTCGGCCTCCCAATTTTTTGCTATGTCATATATTGTCTTTCCCAAAAAAATATCATCTCCAGCAAGAGAAGCTATAGTCATTTTTTTATAATTTAAATTTAAATTTCTCAAATCCATTTTAATAGTTTCTCTTGCCTTTTTATCTTGAAGTCTTTGCTTTATTTGTTCTTTATTTCCTGTTTTTGCCCATGCGGGCAAAATAGAATACAAAGCAAGCCCGTTTGAAGCATAAGGAAAAACATCAAAAGTAACTTCAATACCTTTTTCGTTTGCTTTTTCTATTTCCAAAAGCGCATCAGAAAATTTTGTCCAATTGTCAGATCCAATAGCTTTAAGATGAGAAATATGAAGTTTACATTGCGCATCCTGAGCCCAAGATATAACCTCCTTTATAGAATCTACAAGCCTTTCTGCTTCATTTCGCAAGTGAACAACAAAAATTCCCTTGTTTTTTGCAACTATTGGAAGAATATAGCTAAGCTCTTCGTCTGAGACAAATTTCTCTCCCGAATAAACAAGCCCCGAAGAAAGTCCAAACGCCCCTTCTTTTTGAGCTTGGTCTATTAAAAAACCCGCTATTTCTATTTCCTGTCCTGTTAGCTTTCTTTGTTCTCCTTTAAGCAACCCGTTTCTAACAGTGCTGTATCCAACTAAAGTTCCAAAATTCAAAGCAAGTTTATTTTTTTCCTGAAGAACATTTAAAAATTCTGAAACTCTAAGCCAATCAACATTTATTTGAGATGTATCAGTCCATTTTTGAACAGATATAATAGCATTTGAAGAAACCAAAGGAGCCAAAGATGCTCCGCAATTTCCTCCAATTATAGTTGTTATTCCCTGAGAAATTAAACTATTCTGATCTGGTATGGTAAATAAAGTTAAATAAGTATCGGAATGGTTAAGCACATCTATAAATCCAGGAGCAACATAAAGCCCAGTTGCATCTATAATGTTTCTAGCGCTTGCTTTTATATTGCTTGCAACTTTTTCTATAGTGTTTCCATTTATTGCAATATCAGCAACAAAACCGTCTTTTTTTCCAGTTCCGTCAAAAATAGTTCCATTTTTTATAAGTATGTCATACATGCTTAAATTATATCACAAAAATCTGTTTCCTTACAAAACAGTTATGACTACCCAAAATTTCTCTTTTTCCTAACCTCACTCATCTAACTCACGATCGTGAGTTAGATGAGTTAAAAGTTTTTATAAATAAATTCACTCACCAAACTCACGATCGTGAGTTGAGTGAGTGAAAAGTGAGTGGAAAATATTTTTGTAATTTAAGCCTGCCTAAATATTTAAAATACAAAAATTATAAAATTCTATCTAAAACAAATATCATAAGCCCTATTGCCGCTGTTATTGCAGAAACAATCCAAAAACGCATTGTAACTTTAGTTTCTGGCCAACCCTTTGCCTCAAAATGGTGATGTATAGGAGTTGAATGCCATATTTTCTTTTTTCTTATTTTTTTAGACAACATCTGAGCTATAACAGAAAGAGATTCTATAACAAGAATAAATCCAAAAAGAGGAAGCAACAAAGCTGTGTTTGTAAGCATTGCCAAAACTCCCAAAGTAACCCCCAAAGACATAGCCCCAGTATCTCCCATAAAGAATCTTGCTGGATAAACATTAAACCATAAAAACGCAACCAAAGCTCCAACCACAACAGCAGAAAAAACTGCCAATTCAGCTTTCCCCTGCATTATAGCAACAACAACATAAGAAGAAAAAGCAATAGCAAGAACTCCTCCAGCAAGGCCATCAAGCCCGTCTGTTTCATTCACAGAAAATGCTGTTGCTACTATTATGAAAATAAAAACAGGAATATACCAAAAACCTATGGAAAAATCCCCCAAAAAAGGTATATAAAAAGAATCCCAACCAAGTTTAAAATAAAACCACCAGGCGCCAACTGATGCAACTCCAGTGAAAATCAATATCCTGTGCATCATATTTAGCCCGCCTCCTTTTGGACCGATTCTAAAAACTCCAAGCAAATCATCTAAAAGTCCGACCAAAGCAGCAAAAACCAAAATACCCAAAGGTAAATAAGTTTGTTCTCTGGTTAGAAAATTTAGTTCTGCAAAAATTGAATCTTCAAAGATTTTAGCAAGAACAAAAAACAACAAAGACAAAAAAAGAACAGTCACCCATATCAAAATACCTCCCATAGTAGGAGTACCGGCTTTTTTGCTGTGCAATTTAGAAAAAACAGGAGCCGCTTCCTGTGTTCTTATCTGTTTGCCAAGTTTATATTTATAAAGAAAATGGGTAAGAACAGGCGTTAATAAAATAGCTACTATAAAAGAAACTGAAGCAAAAAAAAGTATTTTTATAAGCAAAAAACTTTCTACCATAAATTATAATTTAAAATATATAAGCTTTTTTTGACCATTCTATCAACTTTTTAGTTTCAGAAAACCTTAGTTCTATTCCGTCCGCCCCAAGCAAAACAGAAACTGCTTTTATCTTTTTTTTCTCATCGGCAAAAAACAAAGACATAAGACAACCTTGTGCTTTTTGAGTATAACCTGTTTTGCCTCCAATTACTATATCTTTCAAATCACTGTCAAACATCAGTTTGTTGCTTGACATTATTTTTCTGTTTAAAGCCCCCTCTGAATATGCTTTTATTATTTCCTCTTTTGTTGAAAGTATTTTCCATAAGTCTTTATTTTTCAGAGAATGCAAAACAAGCTTTGAATAATCTCTTGCAGTTGAATAGTTATCCGGCTCATCAAGCCCTATTGGGTTTGAAAAATTAGTGTTTTCCATTCCTATTTCTTTTGCCTTTTTGTTCATAAGAGAAACCAAATCAACCCCTTTTTCCTTGAAATACTCATAAAAAGCCCCTGCCGCATCGTTGCTTGATATAACAAGCATAATTTTTAAAAGATCAATCGCTGGCATCTTTTCTCCAGGAAAAAACCTTCCGGCTATTCCTTCTGTCTCTATTGCATCTTGAGTTATTGTTATAATCTCATTTTTATCTATATTTTCCAATACAACCAACGCTGTCATAACTTTGGTTAAGCTTGCTATTGGAAGCTTAAGGTCAGCATCTTTTTCAAACAACACATCTCCATTTTCAGAAACAACGATAGCAGATTTAGCAAGCACTTCTGGTTCTGAAACATCATAATTTTTTATCGGCAAAAACAAAGAGCCGGAAAAATAAAAAGCATCTTCCTCAAAAACAACATCATCTTGTTTTTTGTTTTTTTCTTTTTTATTTGGCAAAGGTTTGCTGTTTTTTAAGGTAGATGTCGCTTGCTGAAAAAAATTATCGTTCGTATTTTTATATTGCTCTTTTTTCTCATTATTTAAAAAACCCACAACACTTGCTTTTTTTGGTTTTGCCAGTTGAGTCTCTTCAATGTTGTTTTTAACTTCATTAACTTCTGTTGTTTTGGTATTTTTTTCTGCAAAAGCTTTATTGTTGTTTTCAGGAGAAAAAATAATATGTTGCAGAACAATACCAAAAACCAAAGCTAAAAATAAAATAAGAGAAAGCCTCATTTTTTCTAACTTCTCACTCTCCATCATTATTAACTTGCGGATTTGTTTTTGATAATTCTTCATATTCTGGTAATTCACTTACTTTTGAAATTCCTAATTTTTTTAAAAAATCCAAAGATGTTTTGTAATACTCAACATCATCTTTTTGCGTCTTCTCTACAAGTCCACGCATAAGAAGAGCCCTTAAGCTAAAAACTGAATTTACTCCCCTTATTTTGTCTATATCCTCTCTTGAGATCGGCTCTTTGTAAGCGACAACAGCCAAAGTTTCAAGCGCCGCAGGAGTAAGATCTTCCGAAAGCTGAGAATGAACAAACTTCTCAACAAGATCTGAATTTTCCGGATTGGAAACCATTTGAACCTTATCATTTTTAAGCAAAATAACTATCCCCCTGTCCTTGTACTCTTCTGTTAAAAGCTCTAATTCTTTTTTTATTTTTGTTTCCGGCTCTTTTAAAATTTTAGAAATTTTTTTTATGCTTAGCGGATCTCCGGATATAAAAAGCAATGATTCAATTTTTGACTTTAAAGTTCCCATTTAAATCTTTTTTATTTTAATATTTCCAAAATTTACATCCTGTTCTGCAAGCAAGAAGCTTTGTTTGATAAGCTCCAAAACGGCCAAAAAAGCAATGATTGTATTTATTTTTGATTTTTTATCTGCAATATTATGAAAATATTCTTCTTGTTTTTTGATAATCCTTTTTTTTATACTGACAAGCGTCTCTTCAAAAGAAACAACTTTTTCTATACTTTCTTTTTTAAGCGGAAAATATACATCATCCAGCCTGTTTTTTACATTTAAAAAAATATCTCTTAAATGTTTTTTTGTAAGCCCTGAAGGATACAAAAAAACTCTAACATTTTTCATTTTTGGCTCTCCAGAAAAAGCAATATTTTTTTTCGCTTCAAGTTTTTTTATATGCTCTGCTCCTCTTTTTATCTTCTGAAACTCCAAAAGCTTTTCTTTTAACTCTTCTATCCCCTCTTCTTCCTCTTCTGTAAGCTCCAAAAACGGCAACAATGATTTTGATTTTATTAAAATAAGCTTTGAAGCTATAACTAAAAAATTAGCCAAATGATTTGGCTGTATGGATTTAAAATGATTTATATACTCCAGAAACTGGTCACAAATAGAAGCCAAAGATATCTCAGAAATATTTAGTTTTTCTTTTTCTATCAATTCAAGTAAAAGCTCCATCGGACCTTCAAAATCCTTCAATTTAACTTTGTACTCCTGCATATTTTTATTATATCAGCTTTTAAAAATAAGGTAAAATAGAATGTTAAATTTTAAAAACTAAAAACAAGCATACCATAATTTTTTTGAATTTGACAAAATGTAAAAACAAGTATATTGTTAAGCGTATAAATTCGAAACAAAATAGCGACTCAAAGCCATTTTGCTCGAGTTTTAAAAAGGTCAAAATAAAATAAGTTTTTTAAAAAAAGCAAAATGGCGTACGAACAAAGACAAATGCACCAAGGAAGCTGGAGCTGCTCAAAGTGCGGATCTGAAATAACAGAACTTCCGTTTGAGCCGGATCCGTCAAGAGTAGGACAGCTAAAGTGCAGAGATTGCCACAGGCAGTCAAAAAACAACAGCTACGGACACAAAAGACAAATGCACCAAGGAAGCTGGAGCTGCTCAAAGTGCGGATCTGAAATAACAGAACTTCCGTTTGAGCCGGACCCATCAAGAGTTGGACAGCTAAAGTGCAGAGACTGCCACAGACAAGACAGATTCTAATAAAAACAGCCCCATATACAAAGGGGCTGTTTTTTAAAGCATGCTTTGATGCACAGACAAGAACCTCTGAAGATAAACCTATACTTAAATTTAAAAATTCAAAAAATATATTTTATTTATATATTTTATTTTACATATTATTACTTAGCAGTCTACTTAGCGGTCGGACCGCTAATTAATATAATCTTTTACTTAGCGGTTTACTTAGCGGTCGGACCGCTAAGTGAAAAAGATTATAACCAAAATACACAAATTTTCTTTATTATTCCCATTCACTCATCCAACTCACGATCGTGAGTTGGATGAGTGAATTTTATCCTCAAAGATTTTTACTCATTTAACTCACGATCGTGAGTTAGGTGAGTGGTTTGTCCTCAAAAGATTTTCATTCGTTCAGTTCATGATCGTAAGTTAAACGAATGAAAAAAATGTTGCGGTTTGGGTAAAAATATTTAATTGACATTCAAATTTAACATTGTATAATAAATAATGCTGAACCTTTCAAATATAAATAGTTAAAAATTTCTAATCAAACTAAGTTTTATTTCTTATTGGAGGACAACAACTATGGAATCCGCATATGTTTACTTGGATGAAGAAATCTACAAGAGCACAAATGGAAAAGACGACGTGTTTCTTCTGTACATCCCCGGCCTTGACCAACAAGAAGAAGCAGAAACGGATCCTTGGGATGAAGAAATATCTTGGGGCGAAAAAGCAGTCCCAATCCCCCTGAAGTTCTGAATCTCACTCCCCCGGCAACTCTATGTTGCCGGGTTTTTGCTTTTTTAGGAGCTAAAAACAACATTTTCCATCAAAAACGCAACCGTCAAGGGTCCAATTCCTCCGGGTACCGGAGTTATAAAACTTGCTTTTTGCTTTATACTTGAAAAGCAAACATCTCCATAAATTTTGCCTTTTGCCTTTGCAATTCCCGCGTCTATTAAAACCACATTTTGTTTTAGCATATCAGCAGTTATGAAATTTGGCCTGCCCAAAACAGATATTAAAACATCTGCCTCTTTTGTATGTTTTTTTATGCTGTTTTTGCTTAAGCCTTTACAAACAACAGTAAAAATATTTATCTTATTTGCTTCAAAAAAGTTTTTAAGCCCTAAGGCAAATACTTTTGAATTTACCAAAGCAACTATTTTTTTGTTTTTTAGCTTTTCTCCTAAAGCTTTTTTTGCTGTATAAAAAATAACTTTTGGCAAAACTGGATCAGAAAAATTTTTACCAACCAAAACACCGGATACATTTTCTTTGCAGAAACCATCAGCATCTTTTTTTGGGTCTATCTTTGATATTATTTTGTCCGGATTAAATTTTTTTGGCAAAGGCAACTGAACTATTATCCCAGACACTTGCCTGTCTTTGTTTGCTTTTTTTATCTCACTTACAAGTTCCTTTTCGGAAACAGACACGGAATATCTTTTTAAAACAAAGTTCACTCCAATCTTTTCTGCCGCTTTTTGTTTTAAAGACACATAAACTTCTGAAGCTTTGTTTTTTCCAACTAAAAAAACAACAAGCTTTGGCTTTAGCTTTTTTTCTTTTATTTGCTTTTTTAGCTTCTTTAAGATTTTTTCAGCTTCTTTTTTTCCATTAAAAATTTTCATCAAATAAACCTTAAATAAAATAAAAACTAATAATTAAGCTTAAATTTACAAGCAAGTTTTTTTATTTCTTTTTTTACTTTTTGTTTTGTTGCTTTGCTTGGATTTTTTATAACCTCAGATATAAGCTTTGCAAGCAAAACACACTCTTTTTCTTTAAATCCTCTTGTTGTGATTGCCGGCGTGCCAAGACGAATTCCGGAAGGGTCAAAAGGAGAACGTTTATCGTATGGTATTGTGTTTCTATTTGTTATTATTCCAACTTCTTCAAGATCGTTTTGAATTTTTTTTGAGCTATCAGAAAATTCTGAAACATCAAGCAAAATTATGTGATTGTCCGTCCCGCCAGAAACTAACCTTATTCCCTCTTTTTGAAAGATCTCTGACATTGCCTTTGCATTTTTTACCACTTGCTTTGCATATTTTTTAAAAACTGGTTTTTTTGCCTCCAAAAAAGCAACCGCCTTTGCGGCTATGACATGATCCAAAGGACCTCCTTGAATTCCGGGAAAAACCGCCGTATCTATTTTTTTTGCCAAGTCAGGATTTTTTTTATCCAGCCGATCTGTTTTTTTGCATAAAATAAGCCCGCCTCTTGGGCCTCTTAGAGTTTTGTGGGTTGTGCTTGTTACAACATCACAATGCGGAAACGGATTTTCGTGCTCCCCCGCAACAACAAGCCCGGCAATGTGGGCAATATCTGCCATCAAATATGCTCCGACCTTGTCTGCAATGACTCTAAACTTCTTAAAGTCTATCGCTCTTGGGTAAGCCGTTGTTCCACAAACTATTAGCTTTGGCTTTACCTTCAAAGCGATTTTTTCTATCTCTTTATAATTTAAAAGTTCTGTTTTTTTATCCACTCCATAAGTGTAAAATTTGTAAAATTTCCCAGAAATGTTCACAGAAGAGCCGTGAGTTAAATGTCCCCCGCAAAAAAGATCAATTCCCAAAACTTTGTCTTTTGGATTTAACAAAGCAAGATAAACAGCTTCATTTGCTTGCGAGCCCGAATGCGGCTGGACATTTGCATGCTCTGCGCCAAACAGCTCCTTTGCCCTTTTTATGGCCAAAGATTCAATATTGTCTATAACTTCATTTCCGGCATAGTATCTTTTTTTTGGATATCCTTCAGAATATTTATTTGTAAGGCAAGAGCCTTGCGCTTCCAAAACAGCCTCTGAAACATAGTTTTCAGAGGCTATTAAGCTTAAAGTTTCTTTTTGCCTTTTTATTTCTTTTTGTATTAAACTATATATTTTTTTGTCTTGATTTTTCAGTTTCATTTGCCTACCTCAAAATCTTTAAAAATTTTTGAACCGACAGACTTTTTCTGTCCTTGGTATTTTCCTCTGTAAGGATTTTCAACTTCCTGATCCATTTGATAAAACACAAGCTGGCATATTCTCCTTCCGCTTTTTAGCTTTATTGGAAGCGAGTTTGCGTTATAAAGCTCTAAAGTTATATTTCCTTCAAATCCAGGATCTACCAAGCCCGCATTTTGGATAAAAAGCCCAGTTCTTCCAATGGAACTTCTGCCTTCAACCATAGCCATAATGTTGTTTGGTAGCTTAAAATATTCTTTTGTGGTAGCAAGTAAAAAAGAATTTGCTGGTATTGTTATCTGATCGCACTCAACTTCGCGATATTTTATCTCAGAATCCATCGTTATCATATCCATGTGATTGTGATCCACAACCAAAAAATGGTTTCCCAAATAGCAATCCACCGAAGCAGGCTGAATTGACTCCTCTTTTATCGGATCAATAACAAGCTCCCCGCTTTTTAGCATTTGCTTTATTGTTTTGTCAGATAAAATCATAATTTCAAATAATAACAACTAAAATTAAATAATTCAATAAACCAAGCTTGCTTTGAAGCGTTGTTTATTGTATTTTATACTAAAATGGCAAAAAAGCTAAAAAAATTAATTTTAATACTTGGAGACATACTTGTTTTGTATGCTTCTTTGTATTTTGCTCTGCTTTTAAGATACAAAGAAAGCTTTAATTATGAGCTATGGCAGATGCATCTGGCACCATTTACCTTTATATACCTTATTTGGATTTTTGTATTTTATCTTGCCGGTCTTTATGATCCAAAAGTAACAAAAAATAATTTTAAATTTTACTCTATACTGTCAAAAGCGGTAGTAATATCTGTTTTAATATCTGCTGTTGTGTTTTACCTTGCAACCTTTCTTTCAATAACTCCAAAAACTATTCTTGCTCTTGACGCTTTAATATTTTTAATATTATTTGCCGCTTGGAGACAAGTTTACAATAACTTTATAAAATCCCCCGCCCTTTCAAAAAAAATAACTTTTTTAGGGAACTCAAAAGAAATACAAGAACTCAAAAGCATAATAAACTCAAACCCACAGCTTGGGTATAACATAGCAGAATTTTACGGAGAACTAAAAGATTTACCATTTTTTATTGAAAAAGAAGGAGTGGATATAATAGTCCACCAAAGCAATGCTAATTTAAACGAACAAGAGTTAACCGACATTCTTTATTCTTTGCTCCCTTTTGGCATAACAGCGTACGACCTTCCAAAATTTTATTCTGAGATAACAAGAAAAATTCCAGTTTCATCAATAGGAAGAACCTGGTTTTTGGAAAACCTTCTGGAAAACGAAAAAGGGCTTTACGAGCATGCAAAAAGGATTTTGGATATAGTTTTTGCCCTTGTTTTGGGTGTTGTTTCACTGCCTTTTTTTCCTTTTATAGCTTTGGCAATACGGCTTGAAAGCAAGGGTCCAGCATTTTATTGGCAAAAAAGAATAGGAAAAAACGAAAAAATTTTTGACCTTTTAAAATTCAGAACAATGGTAAAAGATGCTGAAAAAAACGGCGCTCAGTGGACAAAAACAGAAGACAAAAGAATAACAAAAGTTGGAAGTCTTTTAAGAAAAACAAGAATAGATGAACTGCCCCAACTTTACAATGTTTTGCGTGGAGATTTAAGCTTTATAGGTCCAAGACCAGAAAGGCCTGAATTTGTAAAAACCCTAAAAGAAAAAATCCCCCACTATCAAATGAGACACTTGGTAAGGCCTGGGCTAACTGGCTGGGCGCAAATAAACCAGCCTTTTGGAACTGCTTCAATAAAAGACAGCACAGAAAAACTTCAATATGACCTTTATTACATAAAAAACCGTTCTTTAACTTTAGACCTTCATATTTTAGCAAAAACAATAATGATAGTCTTAAAAAGAGAGGGACGGTAAAAGCAAATATTAAATATTATAAAATATATTACTTTAGTCCAAAGCCTCAAATAAACAAAATCACAAATGTTTAAAAAAATAAAAGCAAAACTCTACAACTTTCTTCGCTGGTCGGAAAAATACACAAAAACCGATATGGTTTACCTTGCCAAGGGCGGGTTTTGGCTGACGCTTGGACAATTTTTTGTATCAATTTCTGCTTTTTTGCTTGCAATAGCTTATGCAAATCTGCTTCCACAAGAAATTTTTGGAACATACAAATATATACTTTCCATAGCAGGAATTTTAGGAGCTTTAAGTTTAACTGGCATGGGAACAGCACTCATCAGGTCTGTTGCAAAAGGATATGAAGGAACTTTGCAGTTTGCATTTTGGAAAAATTTAAAATGGAGTATTTTTATTATAATATTCTCAATCCTTGGATCTATTTATTATTTTTTAAACGATAACCAAACCCTTGCAATATCTATTTTGATAGCCGGAGCATTTTTGCCCATACTCCAAAGCTCAAATTTGTACTCTGCATTTTTAAACGGTAAAAAAGAGTTCAAAGCAATGACTTTGTACGATATTTTTAGAACTCTCATTCCGGCAATTTCCATTTTTATAACAATAATACTGACAAAAAATCCGATTACAATTGTCTTTGTATATTTTCTATCCCAAAGCGTAACATCTTTTTTGATATATAAAAGCACAATAAAAAGGTATCAACAAAACACCAAAAAAGATAATGATTCTTTAAATTACAGCAAGCATTTGAGCTTGATGAATATTCTTTTTACTGTCGCAAATCAAATAGATAAAATTTTAGTTTTTCATTATTTGGGTGCTGTTCAACTTGCTGTTTATTCTTTTGCGACAGCTATCCCTGATCAAATAAAAAGTTTATTAAAAAATATAAAAACAATCGCCATCCCCAAATTATCTGAAAAAAACTTAAAAGAAAATAAAAAAATAATTATAGAAAAAAGCATAAAATTATTTTTGGTAATTTTTATAATAATTGTTTTGTATATAATATTTGCCCCTTATATATACAATATATTTTTTAATCAATACAAAGAATCTATATTTTTATCACAAATATATGCTATCTCACTTTTAACCATGTTCTCTTTATTGCCTATATCTAGCATGTATGCACAAAAACAGCAAAAAAAATTATATATTTATAATATATTGTCTTCTATATTAAGAATTCTAATTTTGTTTTTAATGATATCGTTATACGGATTAATTGGCGCAATAATAGCAAGAATAATTTTAAGTTTTGTATCAATGAAAATAGCAATATATTTATACTTTTATCAAGACAATTAAAGCTTTTTAAAAACAGCTATTAAATGTCTGCCCGTTTTTTGATTAGCATTATATATAAACCTTATTAAAAATCTATATATAAATTTTTGAAAACGACCCAAAACATTTAACCTCCATAACACTTTAGAAAGAAAAAAATAAATATATCCATTTTTAACTACATAATAACTTTCTATCATTTTAAATCCTTTAAAATGATTATTTAATAAATTAATATCATAATGTCTAAAATGTTTTTTTTGTAAAGGAATATTTTTTGATGGAACAGAAACAATAATAATTCC